>JAVHQG010000201.1:0-3228 GCA_036171035.1 Bacteroidales bacterium | reverse complement strand
TTTAATTTAAATTTGTTCTGGAAAATTTAACAGCACCGGAAATTTTACTTTAACCATAACATCAGTTATAAGAGAAAAACTATAAATTTGTTTAATCATTCAAATTAGTTTTATGCGTAGAATTATTTTTATAATAGTAATATTTTTCTGTTTCTGCTTTCAGCAATTATTTAGCAGCGATACTCTTCGCTTGCCACTGCGAATAACAGTTTTTAATAATGGCACCATGCTTCCGGGTGCTGGGAAAATGGGCATACTCACATTGCCTATTCATCCTGGATTTACTGTTGGAACAGAATTTATTTATAAGAAAAAAAATAATTCAGAATTTTTTCAATCTGTAGTATTAGGATATTTTTATCATCGGTATGCGCAACATGGGATACAATTATATACTGAATTTGGGTATAGATACAATTTCGCATGCAGGCTTGCTTTTGAAACAAAACTTGGTGTCGGATATTTGCATTCAATTCCCGCAACAGGTATTTTTGAACAAGATTCTAATGGAGAATATCAACAGGCAAACCGTTTTGGCTATGCTCAGTTTATGTTACCTGTTTTTTCTTTAGGGGCATTGTATCGCTTGCATAATACCAACATTTCAATATTTTTTAATTATCAGTTTTGGTTGCAGATGCCTTTTGTAAAACAGTATGTACCTGTACTGCCAAATACCGCATTACATCTAGGTGTAGTGTTCCCAATAAATTTTAAATAAAGAATCAAAATGATAAATAGATATATAATAGTTGTATTACTGATTATCTCAATAATTTCATCATGCAAAAAAGATGAAATTAGCCATACAGGCGATTGTAAATGTTTATACACAGATGTTGTTTCAGCACATCCAAAGGCTTTAGTTTTACAAACATTGATCGATAGATATACAAAAAAAGGATTGCCGGGAATTGCTTTGCTTATTAGAGATCAGAATGGAATTTGGGCAGGTGCTTCGGGCTATGCAGATATTGAAAAGAAAGTAAAAATGAAAGCATGCCATATTTCAAAAATTGCAAGTATCACGAAACTTATGGTTGGAACTGTTGTGATGAAATTGGTTGAGGAAGGGAAATTAAACCTTGATGATCAGATTTCAAAATGGTTGAGTAAAAACGAAATTGAAGGTGTTGAAAATGCTGATAAAGTTACAATCCGACAAATTTGTAATCATACTAGTGGTATCTATGATGTCATAACAAATAGTGCATTTTATTTGGAAGTTTTAAACAATCAGGGAAAGTTTTGGACGGCAGAAGATCTTCTTAAATATGCTAAAGGAAAGCCTGCAAAATTTAATCCCGGGGAAGGTGTGGCATATTCAAATACAAATTTACTTTTGGTGTCAATGGTGCTTGAAAAAATTACAGGCAGACCACATGCAGAATTGCTTCGTGAAATGATATTTAATCCACTTCAAATGAAAGATACATATTATCATTGGCATGAAAAATTACCTGATTTTGTTGCTCAGGGATATTATGATTTGCATAATAATGGCACAATAATGAATCTTTCAAATTATAATACCGGCAGTGGAAACGGTTATGGTGGCGTATATTCTACCATTTATGATATGCAGACTTTTATTGAAGCACTTTTTAAAAATAAAACTATTTTAAATCAGCAATCATTAAATACAATGCTTACTTTTACAAAAGAAGAAGAGGGAAATTCTAGAGCATTTGGAATCACCGCTTTTCATGATTTTCTTGATCGATCTCCAACTGAACAAGCAATAGGGCATCGTGGTCGTGATTTGGCATATAGTGCAGATTTATTTTATTTTCCGGATAAAGATATTACCATGTCTTTTAATGTGAATTATGGCACGAATGGAGCGAGTGCGTTGAAGCAGGTTTTTCTCGATTTTAGAAAAGAATTGGTTGATGAATTAATGAAATAATGAATAAATTTTTGTTGGTTATTGAGCGAAGTTGAAATTCCCGATAATAAATATAACCATATACATTTCAACTTCGCTCAATGTATGTAAATTGTAATTGTGAGTACACTATGAAAAGTCTTTTAACCCCTAAATCCCCTAAAGGGGACTTTAAAGGCACACTGAATTTCAGCGTTTTCCCTTTAGGGATTAAGGGTAAAAAATGCTAAAATTTATAAAAATCGACTTTTCGGAGAGGGCTCAATTGTAAAATCAAAAATAATATGAATTTTTTAAAGCACTTACAATGGCGTTACGCCACAAAAAGAATGACAGGGGCAAAAGTTCCTACAGATAAATTAAACAAAATTCTTGAAGCAATTCGTTTCTCGGCATCTTCTCTGGGTTTGCAGCCTTATAATATTTTTGTTGTTGAGAATGCAGAATTGAAAGAACAGTTACAAAAAATTGCATTTAATCAACCACAAATTTCAAAAGCATCACAAGTCATTGTTTTTGCAGTGTGGGATAATCTCACAGAAGAACGCATCAATGATTATTTTGAGAGGGTAAAAGAAATCAGGGGGAATTATCCGGATAACATGCAAATGTGGAAAAATCATTTGATGGAAAAAATAACAAAAAACACACCCGAAGAAAATTTTAACTGGTTGGCAAGACAAGCATATATTGGACTTGGAACAGGATTAGCTGCTGCCGCTATTGAAGAAGTTGATTCCACTCCAATGGAAGGATTTGAGCCGGCAAAACTCGACAAACTACTTGGTCTAAAAGCAAAACATCTGCGTAGTGTATTAATTATGCCATTAGGTTATCGTGATATGGAAAATGATTTTTTAGTAAATTTGCCAAAAGTACGCAGAGCAGAAAATCAATTTATTCAATTTTATCTATAACAATCTGAAAACACATTTCGATATTATTATAGTTGGTGCAGGTGCAGCCGGATTAATGGCTTCAGGTCGTGCCGCTGAACTTGGTGCATCTGTTTTGTTGCTCGAAAAAATGAACAAGCCTGGACGAAAATTACGCATTACGGGTAAGGGACGATGTAATCTTACAAATGTAATTCCACTGGCTGAATTTATAAAAGTTATTCATCCTAATGGAAAACAATTAAGAAATGCTTTCGCAAAATTTTTCTCTTCAGAACTAATTGCATTCTTTGAAAAAAGTGGTGTAAAAACTATAATTGAAAGAGGGGGAAGGGTTTTCCCTCAAAGCGAAGAAGCCGGAGAAATAGTTGACGCATTAGTTAATTGGTGTCATAAAAATAATGTTACATTTTCTTTGCAATCTAAAGTTATTTCAATTCTAAA
>JAVHQG010000200.1:0-46108 GCA_036171035.1 Bacteroidales bacterium | reverse complement strand
CATTCTTGACATTTTCTTATCTGACACTGAGTTTTCTTACAAGAACTAAATAATATCAAACAATGATGAGAAACCGACTCAAAATAGAGTCGGTTTTTTTTAACACTCTCAAAAATGGAAAAATTATTCATCAAAAAATCGCCAAAAGAAATTCGTGACAACCCATTTACCCTTCTTGATGACGACTGGATGTTGATAACAGCAGGCAACAAAGAATCATTTAATATGATGACTGCCTCGTGGGGTGGATTTGGCATTTTATGGAACAAACCTGTTGTTTATATTTTTATCAGACCCCAACGATACACATTACAGTTTACTGAAAAACATGCTTTTTTTACCCTGACTTTTTTTGAAAAAAAATATAAAAATATTCTAAACCTTTGCGGCAGTAAATCCGGAAAACAAATAAACAAAATGGAAAATATAGGTCTTACTTCCATTGAAACAGAAACAGGAAATATATATTTTAAAGAAGCAAGACTGGTTATGGAATGCAGAAAACTCTATTCTGAAGACATTAAAAAATCGAATTTTATTGTAAGCACACCCTTATCAAATTATCCATTGAAAGATTACCATAAAATGTATATCGGAGAAATTACAAGTTGTATGGAAAAATCACAGTAATTTTTATTCATTCAAATCAGCAAGTTTTACTAGAATCAATTCAATTTTTTCTTTCATTTCCTGATCGCTGCAATTGTAGTTATTAACAATCAACGAGAATACAAGCTCACGATTCGATAGCGTTTTCACATAGCCACCATAACTTCGTATGCGTGACATGTAACCACTTTTAGCACGCAGGTTTTTTTCAGCATTTGTATTTTTAAACATTTTTCTGATTGTACCTGAAAGGCCGGCCGTAGGAAGTGAATTGTAAAATATATCATAATTTTTTGAGGTTTTCATATAACTCAAAACTTGTACAATCTGCCTTGCCGAGATTGCATTATATCTTGAAAGTCCACTCCCATCATTCAGATACATGCCTCTTGTATCAACTCCTTTGCTCTTCCAAAATTCAGTGAGAGCCTTTGCCCCACTCCATGTATCACCGCTTCCATATTTTTTTAATCCAATATGTTTCAAAAAGGTTTCGGCATATAAATTCATACTTACATGATTTGTCCAATAAACAATATCTGCAATCCTTGGAGACCATGTGCCACAGAGAAATATTCGATTTTTAGCAACTGTTAACTTTTCATTAGCAATTCTGGTTGATGTTGCATTGTTACTCACTTTCACTCCGGCACTATCAAGATAGGCTTGTAGTTCTTGTGCAACCAAAAGAGCAGGGTCAGGGATTGAGCCACGAACTTTAAATTTGTTTTTATCCTTAGGCAAAAATCCATACAGCTTACGCGATAAATCGAAAGGAGCACCAACAATATACGAGTTATCTTTTGTTTCATTGGAAGTCTTTACATTATTTTGTAAAAACAAACTAGGGATATTCGGATCAGTTCCAATAATCATTGTAGAATCGCCTTTATCTTTTCCCGTATTAAAAAAAACTGAATACATGTTATCATAAACAGAAATACCATAAGCTGTAGCACCATAATAATTTGCCATATCGCCCCAAATCCATGTGGAAGGAGTTTGATCATCGAAAATATCGGCATCAGCAATGATAGATCCATTAATTTTTTTAATTTTCTTCTTTATAGAATCTGTCCAATTTTTATAAAAAATAGGTTTGTAATATTTTTTTTCAAAGATGCTTGAACCAAGGCAGGGATCGCCTCCACCACGCACAAAAATATTTCCATTCAGTGTGCCCATTGTGTCAATAAATCCATCATGTTCAACAGTCGTTCGAAAGCGAGTATCACTCCCCAGCATTTCAAGCGCAGCCGCAGTTGTAACAACTTTCAGCGTTGATGCAGGAATCAGGCTTTGATCGGGATTTAACGCAGCAATTATTTCTTTCGACACAACATCCCATGCAAAAAAACTAATTGAAGCATTTTTTAAGGATGTATCATTTTTAAGTCTTTCAATTTCAGCAGAAATTAGTTCAAACTTTAAATTATTTTTCACTTTGTGGTCTGTCATGTTTTTCTGAACAGGAATTTTTATCAATTGTGCTTTAATAAATATGCAGGGCACAAGACATAAAAAGCAAAAAACAATTATTTTCATCTATAAATAATTTTATTTTTAATGATCCAATGGAGCTCTATGTTTGCTATTTTGTTCACAAGTGTCTGCGGCAATTCATTTGTGTATGTGTTTTCGCTAACATGTTAGTCTCATTTTGTATTCAAATTTATTTTCAAACCTACGAGATTTTTTAAAAAATCGCAAATAGCTGATAGAGATTTATATCTGTACCCAAATTAAATTCATGTAGTCGGTTAAGTTTATTTTTATATTTTTACATTTTATTACAATTATTTATGAAAATACTGATAACAGGTGGTGCCGGCTTTATTGGAAGTCATCTCACAGATAGACTTTTGAAAGAAAATTTTCAAGTTATCTGTGTTGATAATTTTGACAATTATTATAGTTCTGACGAGAAAAAACAGAATATTTCGCAACATGCCTCAAATATTGATTTCGAATTAGTTAAAGGAGACATAACCGATAAAGAGCTAGTTGCCGAAGCACTTTCAATATATAAGCCGCAAATCGTTATTCATCTGGCAGTACGACCAGGTGTAAGCCACTCCATTCAAAAACCGGATGAATATCTTCAAACCAATATTGCTGGTACACTTAACGTACTTGAAGCCATGCGGATTTACCAACCAAAAAAATTTATTTATGCTTCATCAAGCTGCGTTTATGGACTAAATGAAAAAACACCATTTACTGAAACAGATCATATTGCATTACCGGCATCACCATTTGCAGCGACAAAAATTGCAGCCGAAGCCCTATGCTATTCCTACAGCCATCTATATCAGATTAACACAAGCATTCTCCGTTTTTTTACTGTATATGGATCTCGTCAACGACCCGATTTGGCAATCAGAAAATTTATGTGGAATATCCTAATGGATAAGGAAATTCAAATTTATGGAAAAGGTTTCACATTGCGTGATTACACACATGTGAGCGATATTGTAACAGGTATCAGAAAAGCAATGGATTACACTGCCGAAGAATATTCGGTTTTTAATATTGGGAATTCCAGCCCGATAAAATTAATTGATTTAATATCTAAAATTGAAACTGTATTAGGGAAAAAAGCAAAATTAAAATTCATTGATAAAAATCATGGGGAAATGCCTGTTACTTTTGCTGATATAACAAAAGCACAGAAAATTCTTGGATATAATCCGGAAACAGAGCTTGATGCAGGCTTACATGAAATGGCTCGTTGGATTAAAACAATCACAAATAAAGTGAAATAACTGTTCATAACTATTCCAAATATTTTATTCCACATTAAATATTGCATACTACATTTGTAGTGAAACTTTTGGGGTGCCAAACAGGCTGAGATTAAACCCACAAAACCTGATTCGGGTAATGCCGACGTAGGGAAAAGCGTATATCTCTCCTGTCCGTTACCCACTTATATTTTATTAAATGAAAATTTTATTAAATAATATTCATACAGAAATCACTAACGGTATCTCTATTTCAGAGTTGCTCGGAGTACAGCAAATTCAGGCTGAAAGAGGTGTAGCGATTGCAATAAATAATACAGTAATACCCAAAGCAACCTGGAGTGAGTATATTTTAAAAGAGAATGACAAGATAACAGTTATTAGAGCAACACAGGGGGGGTAACAAAAGATAAAAGATAAAAGTTAAAAGATAAAAGTTAAAAGTTAAAAGATAAAAGTTTGAGTCCACTCCGAAAAGTCTTTTAACCCCTAAATCCCCTAAAGGGGACTTTAAAGGCACACTGATTTTCAGCGATTTCCCTTCAGGGATCAAGGGCAAAAAATCGCTGGAAAATATTTTTTGGACTTTTCGGAGTGGGCTCAAGTTTAAAGACAAAAGACAAAAGATAAAAGACAAAGAACAAAAGTTATAAGTAGAAAGTTAACATTCAACATTATATGAATAAAAAGGGGATTATCACTTGCGAATCATTTCCGGCTTCAAAAAAAATATTTGTAAAAGGAATCAAGCACAACATACAAGTTGCAATGCGCAAAATTGAATTAACCGACACAATTAAGAGCGACGGTACAATTGAAAAAAATCAATCTGTGGTTGTGTATGATACCAGTGGACCATTTACAGACCCAAATGCTACAATTGATATAAATAAAGGGCTTCCACGCATTCGTGAACAATGGATTTTAGACAGAAACGATGTTGAAATACTTGATGAAGTTTCTTCAGAATATGGAAAAATAAGATTAAAAGATAAATCTTTAGATAGTGTAAGATTTCCAAATCTTCACAAGCCATTGAGAGCAAAGCCAGGCATGAACACAAGTCAGATGTACTACGCAAAACAGGGCATCATCACGCCAGAAATGGAATATGTAGCAATCCGTGAAAACCAAATGCTAAATGAAATAAAAGACATTGGATTTCAACACAAAGGTGAGAATTTTGGAGCATCAATACCAAAAAAAATAACACCTGAATTTGTAAGACAAGAAATTGCTTTAGGTAGAGCTATTATACCTGCAAACATCAACCATCCGGAAGCAGAACCCATGATTATCGGGAGAAATTTTCTTGTAAAAATTAATGCCAATATCGGCAATTCGTCCATATCATCAGGGATTGAAGAAGAAATTGAAAAAGCTGTGTGGGCATGTCGCTGGGGATCAGATACAGTGATGGATCTTTCAACCGGATCAAATATTCATGAAACACGTGAATGGATTATCAGAAATTCACCCGTTCCTATCGGCACTGTACCAATTTATCAGGCACTTGAAAAAGTAGATGGAAAAGCAGAAGATTTAACATGGGAAATTTTTAAAGATACACTGATAGAGCAGGCAGAACAAGGCGTTGATTATTTCACAATCCATGCAGGATTGTTATTAAGGCACGTTCCACTTACGATGAACAGAACTACAGGGATTGTGTCACGTGGTGGGTCTATTCTTGCAAAATGGTGTTTATTTCATCACAAAGAAAATTTTCTTTACACACATTTTGGAGATATTTGTGAAATCATGAAAGCATATAACGTAGGTATATCACTCGGTGATGGTCTTCGTCCCGGGTGCATTGCCGATGCAAATGATGCGGCACAATTTGCTGAATTAAAGACCCTTGGAGAACTTACAAAAATTGCACGAAAACATGACGTACAAGTATTTATAGAAGGACCTGGACATGTGCCTATGCACCTCATCAAAGAAAACATGGACAAACAACTGGAATATTGCGATGAAGCACCATTCTATACATTAGGACCATTGGTAATGGATTATGCTCCTGGCTACGATCACATTACATCAGGAATTGGGGCTGCCATGATTGGTTGGTTTGGTACAGCTATGCTTTGCTACGTAACGCCAAAGGAACATTTAAGTCTGCCTAACAAAATGGATGTAAAGGTTGGTGTAATAACCTACAAAATTGCGGCACACGCAGCCGATTTAGCAAAAGGACATCCAGGCGCACAATACAGAGACAATGCAATGAGCAAAGCACGTTTTGAATTCCGTTGGAACGATCAGATTAATCTTGCACTGGATACTGATACAGCCAAAGAATTTCACACTATTGACTTAACTGTTGAAGATGCAAAAACAGCCCATTTCTGCTCTATGTGCGGGCCACATTTTTGCTCAATGAAAACGAGCCATGAAGTGCGAGCATATGCAAAAGAACATCAGATGATGACGGAAGAAGATATTGAAAGAGGTATGAAAGAAAGAGCGGAGGAATTTAATAAAACCGGAGGAAAAATTTATTTATAGAACCCTTTGTTTTACACTAGGTCTATACTAACAACTGCTCAAAATTAATATTTGGTATTTGATTAAAATCCACTTCCGGAATATCTATAAAATGTGCATCAGGGAATCTGAAACTTAAATGTTTTTTAATTGCATTTCGAGAATTTTCAAGAATCAATTTATCGGCAACAGGATAATTATTATAAATCACTGCTTTGAGTTTAATTTTGTAATTGTAACAGGTTTCAATACTAAGCAATGTATGATTTATGCTGCCAAGTTTTGGCGATGATACCAAAAATAAATCATAACTATTTTCTTTGATAAAATCAATAACCATTTTATCTTTTGTGAGGGGAACCATTAAGCCTCCTACACCTTCCAGTAATACATACTGAAACTTTTCGAGCAATTGCTTTGTAGAATTCTGAATGATTTGTAAATCTATTGTTTTCCCCTCCAAAGAAGCAGATAATTCCGGCGATGATGGATGCCCGAAAACAAAAGGACACGTTATATGGTTTAAGTCTTCAGAAAATAAATCTACGCCCATAATTTTTCTGTGAACTCTGATGTCCTCAGCAATCCCCACACAGCCTGTTTGCACCAACTTTTGAGTGATACTATTTTTTTTATTTTGCAACAAGTATTTTGCAATAAGCCCTGTTATAATTGTCTTTCCTGAATTGGTATCAATACCACTTATGAAAAATATTTTATTCATTATTTAAAAAAAATTATCGTTTTTTCAACACAAAATACTGTGGGCAATAAGTGAGTGGGTAACCTTTACCAGAAATAAAAAAACAAGAATAATTATTGGTAAAATTCCGAAGAACAGATGGCGTCCAAGCAGTTTGAAACAAGCCATTAACCCCAGTTTGTTTCATATGTTTCAACACGTCGCATGGCTGATTAAAAAACAAAGTTTCAGCATTATTCTCAACGTGTAAAATCTCAAAATTATTCTGATTTTTTAATATTGTTTCAACATCAGGATATGTGATTCCGATTCCTGTTAATTTTAAAATTTCAGAAAAATTTTCACTTGAATATGTACTAAAAATAAAATAAGAATTATCTCCTAAAAATTTATTTGCCTTATGAAAAAAAGTTTCAACATCTTCAAACCATTGAATTGTTGATGAACTAATAATCAAATCAAGTTTAATGGGAAAATCTATCAACTCTGCATCTCCCGGCAAAGCAATAATGTCTGAAATAATTTGCTCACCTTCATCAACGAGAATTTCTAAACACTTTTCTGAAATATCATTTAAATAATATTTTTCGACATTAAATTGTTGCAATATTCTTCTTGTTAAAAAGCCAGAACCACAACCAATTTCCATGACTGAATCGAAATTATTCCCTACATATTTTTCAACCAAATAAGCCAACCTGTATGCAACATTTTTTTGCACAACAGCATGTTCGGAATAAGTATAAAGACTTCGCGAAAATCTTTGTTTAATTAGACTTTTATTCATTTTCAACCAACACTTCAAAATTCAACAAATCATTCCATGACTTCCATAAATAAAACGGGAAATGTGGTGCATCCAGAAAAATTTGTTTTGTATCAGAAAAACTATATTTCAAATTATTCACCGAAAAAATTTTATCATTCTTTGAAATAATGGCTGTATCAAAATTAAAATTATTCATTTTAGTTAAAGAATGATTATAAATAAATTGCAGTTCACTCTTACAATCATCAAAATCTCTATCAAGTTTTACTTTTTTATAAAATTTTAAAATTTCTTCACTGCCACACATTCTTAAATTAAATTTCTCCAATGTCACTGGTGATAAATTTTGCAATGTTGCAGTAAAAATAGAGACAGGAATGCCATTCAAATCATCAACCGGAAAAATAGATCCGGCAATTGCAATTTTTAAATCGAACAAAGCAGAATACGAATCAAACGTTTTAGCTGCAGCCCACACTCCCATTGAATATGCAAACAAATATTTTTTTTCATAACGTTCTAATTCATCAAATAAAAATAGCCCATTGGTATGATATGAGTTACATTCAATCACATCAAATCCAGCAAAATCTAAATGAGAAAGCATGTTAGAATCCATTCCCCAACCATTAAAAAAAACGATTACAGAATTATTTTGAATATTTTTATTAAGAAATTTACATTTCATTTTTAACTTGTGAAATTAATTGAACAACTTTAGAAATATCATCTTGTTTAAGCACTGCATTAAGTGAAAACCTAATTCTGGCAGTACCTTCCGGAACTGTAGGATAGCGAATAGGTAGAACATAAACTCCACCTTTTTGTAATCCTTCAGAAAAAGTAATTGCACTTTCATTTGATCCGGTTATATATGGTTTAATTTGGCTTTTAGAAGTAATAAAAATACCACTAGCTGCGGCTTTAGAAATAAAAAAATCTCCAAGTTTTTGCAGTTGTTTTCGCTCTTTTTGCATATCCGGTAATCGTTCAACAACAAAGCGTGTCCATGCGATACTAATTGGCGGTTGAGCAGTAGAAAAAATAAGACTTCTGCATTTATTGATAAGGAATTCACGAATATTTTTATTACAAATCACAAATGCACCCGATGATGCAATTGCTTTGCCATACGTACCAACAAGCAAATCAATTTCATCAAGCAACCCAGCCTCTTCAGCACAGCCCAGACCCTTTTCTCCACGTACTCCGAATGCGTGAGCTTCATCCAAATAAATATGAAAATGATATTTCTTTTTAAGATCAACTAAAACATTAAGATCAGCCTCATCACCATCCATGCTAAAAATGGATTCTGTTACCACAAAAATATTACTTGCTTTTTCATAATTATCTGCAAGAATTTTTTCCAGACGAGAATAATCAAAATGTTTAAATCGTTCCGATTTACACTTAGAAAGCCTGATTCCATCTATTAAACTTGCATGGACCGATTTATCAGAAATAATCAAATCCCCTGGTTGTGTTATGGCAGGAAGGATTCCGATATTTGCATGATAGCCACTATTAAAAGTCAAACATGCACGACCATTATACAATCCAGACATCTCACCTTCGAGTAGAGCATATTCTTTATGATTCCCTGACAATAAGCGGGAAGACACTGCCGACATTTGGAAATAATTATCGTGCTGTTGTTTCTGAAAAAATTCTTTTTGCCAATCACTCCGAGTTGAAATTCCTAAATAATCATTCGAGCAAACATCAAGCATTCCCTTTGGCAAATCCCTAAAAAATCTATAATTTTTGGTCTGCTCCAATTGCTTTAATTCTTCATCAATATTGTTATACCAGTTCTGCATTTGATTAAAATTTACTGATTACTTTTTTCATTTTATGAATTAAAAACACCAACTCATCGTCAGAAATAATGTAGGGAGGCATAAGATAAACCAACTTGCCAAATGGTCTAATCCACACTCCTTCATGTACGAATTCTTTTTGAATGCTAGCAACATTCACCGGATTTTTCATCTCCACAACACCTATTGCACCAAGAATACGAACATCAGCAACG
Source organism: Bacteroidales bacterium (assembly GCA_036171035.1). GTDB lineage: Bacteria > Bacteroidota > Bacteroidia > Bacteroidales > GWF2-35-48 > GWF2-35-48. The sequence goes on along the minus strand of JAVHQG010000200.1, from coordinate 36,752 downwards.
CCTGAAAAAACAACAGTTTCAGCAAGCTCAGTTTTAAGAATTGATTCTATTCGGTAAATATTATTTTTCCAATCATAAGAATGCAACAATTCAATATTTGCAAAGGCAACAGCGCACGCAAGCGGATTCCCCATATACGTGGGACCATGCATAAAGCAATCTGGATTCCCAGATGAAATTGTATCAGCCACCGCATTAGTGGTTAATGTAACGGCAAATGACAAATAGCCTCCGGTAATTGCTTTCCCAAGACACATAATATCAGGCGTGATACCAGCCCATTCAGAAGCAAACATTTTACCTGTACGACCGAAACCTGTGGCAATTTCATCACAAATAAACAGCACATCAAGTTCACGACTTAACGCAAATGCCTTTTTCAAATATTCAGGATGATAAAACCACATCCCTCCTGCCCCCTGAACAATAGGTTCCAAAATGATTGCAGCAATTTCATCATGATGTTTTTCAAGCAAAATTTGTAACGGAATAATATCTTTAGCATCCCATTCTTCATTAAATCGGCAATTTGGTCTATCAACAAAAAACTGCTCGGTCAAAAGTCCCGACCATATTGAATGCATACCTGTATCTGGGTCACATACCGACATAGCATTCCAAGTGTCGCCATGATATCCGGAACGAATTGTAAGAAATTTATTTTTTTTAAATTTCTCTTTTGCATGCCAAAATTGCAATGCCATTTTCATTGCAACCTCCACAGCAACGGAGCCTGAATCACTATAAAATATTTTATTTAAACCAATAGGTACAATTTTCAGTAAACTTTCAGCGAGTCTCACAGCCGGTTTATGTGTAAGTCCCCCAAACATAATATGAGACATGCTTTTTAACTGCTCTTCAACTGCTGCGTTTAGCGCAGGATGATTATATCCATGAATTGCAGCCCACCACGACGACATTCCATCAATCAATTTTGTGCCGTTCTCCAATTCAATTTCACAACCTTTGGCGGCCTTCACAGAATAAACCGGCAAAGGATTCGTAGTTGATGTATATGGATGCCAAAGATGCTCTTTATCTATTCCTAAAATATTATTCATAAACTAAAACCTGCATTTGTAAAATCTCTCTTGTCTTCTTCTACATTAGATCCGATAGTAGTCAATAAATCTCCAACAATAGAGGCATTCATCCCAGATTTAAGAGCTGTTTCCTGCAAATGTCGAATCAATAAACGCCCACCGGCGAATCTTAAATAACAATCCGGATTAATAAATCTGAACACAGCAATCGTTTTCAAAATTTCATCATCCGTTAAGGGTGCAGTACCCTGCAATGCCGTACCTTCAATAGGATTTAAAATATTTATCGGAATAGATTTTACATCTATTTTTTTTAAAGCAAAAGCCAGTTCTATTCGCTGTCCCATAGTTTCACCCATTCCAATAATTCCACCGGAACAAATCTTTAATCCGGTTTCTTTTGCCCACTGAATTGTCTGCAATTTATCTTCAATTGTATGAGTAGTGCAAATCTGTTTAAAATACGATGGAGCTGTTTCTAAATTACAATGATAATGCTCAATTTCGGCATCTTTTAATCGCTGCAATTGAGATTTGGTAAGCAACCCCATAGATGCACATAAACTAATATCCGAATGATTCCTGATTTTTCTGTATATCTCAATATACTTATCAAGTTCGGCATCAGTGACATATTTTCCACTGGTAACAAGAGAAAACCTACGCACACCTTGTTTTGAATTGCTCAATGCGCTCTCAATTGCCAATTTTTTATCAACAATATCATATGTTTCAATTCCGGTATTGTGATGTGCAGATTGAGCACACCATTTACAATTCTCAGAGCATTTACCTGACTTTGCATTGATAATGGAACACATATCAAAATCTAAACCACAGAAATGCTTCATGATTTCAAATGATGCCTGACACAATTCTGCTGTATGTTCAGTATTTACTAAACATATGGCTTCATCTAACAAAATTTCGTAACCAGAAATAATTTTGTTCTTAAGATTATTAATCTGTTCAATTTGCATAATAAAAATTATTTATAGGTTGATCTCCGCTATTCATAAAAATTAATGAATAACAACGATGTAGATATGAAAAAATAGTGAAAAGAGAAGGAATAATTCTATTAGTTTTTTTTCGTAATCGTGAAGATGATGTTACTTTAGGCAAAACAAAGGTAGTAGCAGTAAGCAAAGGCTCAACAATTAACTCATCCTCGTCAAAAGCAGTGCTTGATTGATTTACAAAATTACCTGAAAGCGATTGCAACGAAACTCCAGATTTAAGTAATGCTTGTTTGCATACTTCAATACGTACAACACCAATTTTGATTAACTTTCCAAGAGAAGCCAGCACCGCAAATTTCTTCCTTGTCCAACGGAAAAAATGAATTAATTTTTGTACTATTTTATTTCTCTTGTGCATCATGAAAATTTTGAACTGCAAAAGTAGATTAATTTTATACCATGAACAAAAATAATAATTTTAATGATTTGCCTCAAGCGAATGCCACAAAAACACAAAAGCTCAAATTTTCACAAAACATACAACAAGCAAATAATCTTTGTAATCCTTGTTGTTTTAGAGCCATCGTGGTAATTTTCGACAAAAATGTTTATAACAATTTACAAACTCCCATCTGTGCTTTATTGATATTTCATAATTTTGCGAAAATTTATATCAGATAATGCACAAATTAATTGTAATCACGAGTTCAGATTTAATTCCAAATGAAGCAGAAATCATCAATGCTCTGTTTCAATCAGGGCTACAATGCTTACACATCAGAAAACCTGCATTTTCTAGAATCGAAATAATTTCATTAATTAACAATATTAAACCAATATACCGATCAAAATTAATGATCCATTCATTTTACGAATTAGCGTTGGAATATGGGCTTTGTGGGATTCATTTAACTCAATCATTTATCAGTACAACACCTAAAGAAAACACCTCTGATTTAATAAAAAATGCACACGAATGCAATATGCTAACTAGCTCCTCAACACATAGCCTAAATGATATTAAACAATTAAAATATCCGTTTAATTACGTATTTTTAAGTCCTATTTTTGACAGTATTTCGAAACAAAATTATATCAGTAAATTTTCACTTTCAGATTGTACTATTTTTCTTCAAACGTACCATTCATCGTGCAAAATAGTAGCTTTAGGCGGAATATCAGAAAGCAACATTGGTTCTATTTTTCAAGCAGGATTTCATGGAACAGCAGTTCTAGGGGCAATTTGGAACAATAAAAATAAAATATTAGCATTTGAGCAAATAAAAAAACAAATACAATTTTCTGAATGAAAAAGGAACGACCATACGTGTTAAGCGTTGCAGGTTACGACCCCTGTGGAGGTGCAGGAATTTTGGCTGACATAAAAACATTTGAAGCACACAAAGTAACAGGTATGGGAGTTACAACCTGCATCACTATTCAAAACGAAGCTGAATTTATTTCAAGCAAATGGTTGACAAAAGAATTAATTAAACAGCAAATTGAAATTCTTTTTAAACTTCACCATTTTGATTTTGTAAAAATCGGGCTTATACAAAATATGGAAATGCTCGATAAAATTATTGACATTTCTTTATCTTTCAATAAAGGCATAAAAATTATATGGGATCCTATTTTAAAAGCATCCGCAGGATTTGAATTTTACAAACCTGACCTTGTAACTATGGAAAAAATTGCATCAAAAATTTATTTAATTACTCCAAATTTAAACGAAATCAAAACAATATACCCTGAATTAAGCCCTGTTGATGGCGCAATAAGATTAGCAAAATTTTGCAATGTATTTTTAAAAGGAGGACATGACCAAAATAATCCCGGAAAAGATTTTTTGTTTGAAAAAGAAAAACGAACTTCATTTCGTCCCAAAAAAAGACTTCTGCCTGCAAAACATGGCTCCGGATGTGTACTGTCATCTGCAATAGTTGCAAATCTGGCAAAAGGATTCAAATTACATAGGTCTTGTTTAATGGCAAAAAATTATATAACAGAATTTCTTAGTAGCAATGAGGGATTATTGGGCTATCATAAAGTATAAAACATGATTGAAAAATTACAATATATCACACACGAAATTGAAGGACTTTCTCATTGGGAACAAGCAGAACAAGTTTGTCTCGGTGGTTGCAAATGGATTCAGTTACGAGTAAAAAATAAAAACTATGATGAAATAAAAAAAATCGCACTAAAAGTTCAAAAAGTGTGTATAAAAAATGGTGCAAAGTTTATCATCAACGACAATGTATCGCTTGCTCACGAGCTACTTGCCGATGGCGTGCATCTTGGCAAATCAGACATGTCGCCCACTGACGCACGAAAAAAATTAGGTGATAATTTTATTATTGGAGGCACAGCCAACACCTTTGAAGATATTAAAAACCTATCATTACAAGAAGTTGATTATATTGGACTGGGTCCTTATCGTTTTACCTTAACCAAAGAAAATTTAAGTGCAACACTTGGCATAAAGGGATATAAAAACATTTTAGCCAAATGTAAAAATGAGGGAATAAACATACCAATTATTGCCATTGGAGGAATTACAATAGAAGATATTCCCTTATTATCACCTACAGGCATTCACGGAATCGCTTTGTCATCAAGCATTCACAACGATAATAACATTGCAGAAACAACTCAAAAATTTTTATTAACCTTGTATTTTTAAATTACGCACAATTTAATTTATAACAGCGCACCTCATTTAGTCCTAAATTATGATTCACAAAACACTAACAATAGCAGGTAAAATATTTACTTCAAGATTATTTACCGGAACAGGCAAATTTAATTCCAATGAGACAATGGAAAAAGCATTGCTTGCATCAGGGTCAGAGCTAATAACAGTTGCTTTAAAAAGAGTAGATGTAAATAACACAAAAGATGATATTTTAAAACATTTACATCACCCACAATTTAATTTGTTGCCAAATACCAGCGGAGTAAGATCTGCGAAAGAAGCTGTATTTGCCGCACAATTAGCCCGTGAAGCACTGGAAACAAACTGGATAAAACTTGAAATTCATCCTGATGCAAAATACCTGATGCCCGACCCGATTGAGACACTTAAGGCTACAGAAGAGCTTGTAAAACTTGGATTTATTGTCATGCCATACATTCATGCAGATCCGGTTTTATGCAAACGATTAGAAGAAGTAGGCGCAGCAGTAGTAATGCCTTTGGGTTCTCCTATTGGCAGCAACAAAGGTTTAAAAAGCAGAGATTTTCTTGAAATAATTATTGAACAGAGCAAAATACCGATTGTGATTGATGCAGGAATTGGTGCACCGTCGCACGCTGCCGAAGCAATGGAAATGGGAGCAGATGCCGTTTTAGTAAACACCGCTATTGCAGTTTCAGAAAATCCGGTGATGATGGCAATCGCTTTCAAAATGGCTGTTGAAGCAGGCAGAATAGCTTTTGAAGCAAAACTGGCAAAATCAACAAAATTCGCTGCGGCAAGCAGCCCTCTCACTTCTTTTTTAAATGATTAAATTATGACTTTCACAAATTCATATAACGCATACAACTGGGATAATATCCAAGCTGAAATCTATGCAAAAACATGCAAAGATGTTGAAATTGCACTGCAAAAAAACAAACGTGATCTTGAAGATTTCAAAGCCCTGATTTCTCCGGCAGCCTTGCCCTACTTAGAACAAATGGCACAAATTAGCCGCACACTTACATTAAAACGATTCGGACGAACAATACAAATGTTTAATCCACTTTATTTATCAAATGAATGCAACAACAGCTGCACCTATTGTGGATTTAATCATAAAAATAATATTAAACGCATAATATTAAACGATGAAGAAATAATCAAAGAAACCAAAATCCTTAAATCATATGGCTTTGAGCATATACTTTTAGTAACAGGTGAATCACCTAAAAAAGCAGGATTTGAATATTTAAAAAACGCATTAAACCTGGTAAAGCCGTATTGTTCATTGGTATCAATGGAAGTTCAGCCTTTAGACACACACGAATATGCAGAACTTGTTGCACTCGGATTAAATACCGTTTATATTTATCAGGAAACTTATAACAACAAAAACTATAAAAATTATCATCCCCGCGGAAAAAAATCAGATTTCAACTATCGCCTTGAAACACCAGACAGACTAGGACATGCAGGAATTTATAAAATAGGACTTGGCGTTTTATTAGGTTTGGAAAATTGGAGAACAGACAGTTTTTTTACTGCCTTGCATCTGAAATATCTTGAACAAACCTACTGGCAGTCAAAATATTCCATTTCCTTTCCACGCTTGCGTCCGGCAACAGGAATTATAGAACCAAAGATAATTGTAAGTGACAAAGAAATGGTTCAACTTATTTGTGCATATCGTTTACTCGACGAAGAAGTAGAGCTGTCAATTTCAACACGAGAGAGCGAAAAGTTTAGAAATAATATTATTAAAATGGGTGTAACATCCATGAGTGCAGGCGCTAGAACGAATCCGGGAGGATATGCAAACAAAAATAATTCTTTGGAACAATTTCATGTTGCCGATGAGCGATCTCCAAAAGAAATAGCCGAAATGGTTCACGAACAGGGCTATGAAGTTGTTTGGAAAGACTGGGATCAGAATATGCAATAATAAATATTTCCTTGAGAACAGCAAACAATGGAACATCAGAACATTAAAAACACTAATTTCAACAATATCAATTTTTTGATAATCGAAGGGAATATTGGTGCAGGAAAAACAACACTGGTTAAGAAAATTGCTGCTGAATTTAATGCTCAATCCATTTTAGAACAATTTGCAGAAAATCCCTTTCTTCCAAAATTCTATAAAAATCCGGAAAAATATTCATTCCCACTTGAGTTATCCTTTCTTGCAGAGCGCTACAATCAAATAAAAAAAGAACTGGAAAACAGAGATCTTTTTAAAACATTTACAATTGCCGATTACTATTTTATGAAATCTCTGATTTTTTCAAAAAGCACCTTACAAGAAGATGAATATTTACTTTACAGGCAACTATTTGACATCATATATGGAACACTTAAAAAACCTGATTTGTACGTATATTTACACGTTCATGTTGAAAAATTGCTTTATAACATAAAATCAAGAGGAAGAGCTTACGAACAAAACATCAGTAAAGAGTATCTATTAGGAATTCAAGAAGGCTATTTTAACTTTTTCAGACAACAAAAGGCTATGAAAGTCCTAATTATTGATACAAATAATTTAGACTTTGTAAACCGTTCCGAAGATTACGAATTAATGCTTGAAACCATATTTTCAAAAGATTATCAAACAGGTATCAACAGGATAGTTTTTTAACTCAATCCATTTGTTTTCTAAGAGAAAATCAAAATTTAAGAAAAAATTTGTTTTTCTTAAAACATTATTAATTTTGTACCATAAATATTCATTAAAAATGTTATTAAATAAATTAATTAATACTTTATGAAAAGTTTCAAAGTCGTTTATGTGACATCCCTGTTTATCGTAGCATTGATAGTATCAAGTTGCGGTGGTCTAAAAAAAATGTTAAAAGAAGAAGGCAAGGTTACCTATACAGTTGATCCTGCTATCCTTGAAATGCACGGAGATTCAGTGAAAGTTACCATTACCGGCAAAGTTCCTGAAAAATTTTTCCAGAAAAAAGTTATCGTTGAAGGAACTCCATATATCGTATGGGAAGGTGGCGAAAAAGCTCTAAAAAAAGAAGTTTATCAGGGTGAAAAAGTTCAGGGCAACAATAAAGTAATAAAATATGAATCAGGTGGATCTTTCAGCTTCACAGATAAAGTTGCATATGAAGAAGGCATGAAAATGTCGAGACTAGAAGTTAGGCTTCAAGGATACAAGGGAAAAGATGCTGCTAAGCCAGACAAAAAAGTTGTTGACTTCACAAAAAAAGAAGTTGCTAAAGGTGTAATTGCTACTCCAAATTTAGTTCAGATGGATTCAAAAGTTATTGCAGCAAAAGACGATTTTGTACGCACTACCAGTGAATCAAAAGATGCTTCCATCCTTTTTGATATGACAAAATCAAATGTTAAGACAACTGAATTAAAGAAAGATGAAATAAAAGCATTACAGGATTTTATTAATCAGGCTCAAACTGATAAAAGACGTGAATATAAAGGGATGAACGTTGATGGTCAAGCTTCTCCTGATGGACCCGTTCAATTAAACGATAAATTGTCTAAAGATAGAGCAAAATCAACGGAAGACCTGATGAACAAAGAAATGAAAGACAAAGAGAAAAAAGAAAAAGAAGAATTTACAAAGAAAAATAAAGCCAATAAAGAAGCTATTAAAAAATTCCAACCAAAACAATTTGACTTTAAAACCATGTTCAAATCTGCAGGGAAAGGTCAAGATTGGGAAGGATTCAAAGCAGCTATTCAGGCTTCAAACATGCAAGACAAAGACCTTATCATCAGAACACTTTCAATGTATTCTGACCCTGACCAAAGAAACAAAGAAATAAAAAATCTGAAACAAGTATTTTCAGCTTTGAAAGAAAAAGTTTATCCTACATTGAGAAAATCATCCATTAAAATAAATGTTGACATAGTAGGTTACTCAGATGAAGAACTTGTTAGAATCGCTAATTCAGCTCCCGATAGTCTGAAAATTGAAGAAATTTTAAAAGCTGGAAATTTAGAAAAAGACCTTAACAAACAAAATTCAATTTATAAAGCTGCAGTAAGAATTTTTCCAGACGATTGGAGAACTCATAACAATGCAGGATACACAAGTTTCTTGTTAAATAATACAGCTGAAGCTAAAACAGCTTTTGAAGATGCAAAAGCAAAAAAAGCGGATCCAATTGTATTCAACAACCTTGCAGCATGTGCACTAAAAGAAAAAGATTTTGCAAAAGCAAAAGAATTACTAACATCAGCAGCAGGTGCAGGCAATGAAGTAGGTTATAATATGGGCATTATCAATATTAAAAAAGCAGAATATAAGGATGCAGTTTCAAATTGTGGTTCATTTAACACAATGAACACAGCACTTGCAAAATTGCTCAATGGCAGTGTTGATGATGCAATTAAGACACTTGACAATGCAGAAAACAAAGACGATGCAATGGTTCTTTACCTGAAAGCTATCTGCGGAGCTCGTAAAGCAAATACTGAAATATTATTTAACAACTTACGTTCTGCTGTTGGAAAAGATGCTTCACTCGGAGCAAAAGCAAAAACAGATATGGAATTCAACAAATATTTTGAAGACGATACATTTAAGTCTATTGCAAAATAATATTTAAACATACCATAAAAAAGGAGCAGACTTCTGCTCCTTTTTTTATGCTTTCAACTGAAGATATTTATTATAAAACTCCCATAATGCAATACCGGCACTCACAGAAATATTAAAAGAATGCTTTGTCCCAAATTGAGGAATCTCCACGCAAAAATCACTTGCATCAACAACCTCCTGAGCCACTCCTTTTATCTCATGACCAAAAATAATTGCATATTTTTTATCATTCTCTATCTTAAAATCCTGAAGCTCAATACTCCCTTGCACCTGCTCAATTGAAATAATAGTATAACCTTGAACACGTAAGATATTTATAGCATCCATTGTTGTTTGAAAATATTTCCAAGACACACTATTTTCAGCACCTAAAGCAGTCTTTGAAATTTCTTTATTAGGAGGGATACCAGCTATTCCACACAAATAAACAGATTCAACCATAAATGCATCAGAAGTTCGAAACACGGAACCAATATTCATTAAACTCCTCACATTGTCAAGTACTATAACAAATGGAGCTTTTTCAGATTGTTGAAATTCATCAATCGTTTTACGTTGTAATTCCTCATTTTTTAATTTAATCATAAAAAAAATCAAATAAATTAAGCTGTAAAATAAATAAATATTAATTTAGTCCAAAAAAATAAAATCATACGATATGAACATTCACGAATATCAAGCTAAAGCATTATTGAAAAAATTCGGAGTTACCGTTCCTGAAGGAATTGTTGTTGATACCCCGGAAGCAGCATTACAAGCCGCTAAAACCATTAAAGAAAAGACCGGAGTTGAAAGCTGGGCAGTAAAAGCACAGATTCATGCCGGTGGTAGAGGTAAAGGCGGTGGCGTAAAAATTGCAAAAAACATCGACGAAGTTCTAACCTACGCAAAACAAATCCTCGGAATGACGCTCGTCACCCATCAAACCGGACCTGTTGGTAAAAAAGTTTATAAAGCACTAATTGAACAGAGTATTTATTATGACGGTCCGTCAAAAATTCGTGAGTACTATATGAGTATCTTGCTCAATAGACAAACCGGCAGAAACGTCATTATGTACTCAACAGAAGGAGGAATGGACATCGAAGCAGTAGCTGAAAAAACGCCTCATTTAATTTTTACCGAAGAAATTAATCCCGGTGTTGGAATACAAGCATTTCAAACTCGCAGAATTGCATTTAATCTTGGACTGGAGGGGAAAGCATTCAAACAAATGACCATTTTTGTAGAAGCCCTTTGCAAAGCTTATATTGCTAGTAATGCCAGTTTGGTTGAAATCAATCCTGTATTCAAAACATCCGATGACATTATTTTTGCAGCCGATGCGAAAATCACTTTAGATGACAACGCATTGTTCAAACACCCTGACTACATGAATTTAAGAGACCTCAATGAAGAAGATCCAACTGAAGTAGAAGCAGGTCAGCAAAACCTTAACTTTATAAAACTTGATGGGAATGTAGGTTGCATGGTTAATGGAGCAGGTTTGGCTATGGCAACTATGGATATTATTAAATTATCCGGTGGAGAGCCTGCAAACTTTCTTGATGTTGGTGGTTCAGCTAATGCAGCAACAGTTGAAGCCGGTTTCAAAATTATTTTAAAAGATCCTAAAGTGGCTGCTATCTTAGTAAACATTTTTGGAGGAATTGTTCGTTGCGATCGCGTTGCTTCAGGTATTGTTGAAGCCTATAAAAATATCGGAGAAATCAGAGTCCCTATCATCATCAGACTACAGGGGACAAACGCAGAACTAGGTAAGGAAATAATCGACAATTCAGGATTAAAAGTGTTCTCTGCAATCACACTGCAAGAAGCTGCTGATTTAGTAAAACAAGTAATGAATTAATAATTCTTTTGTAAAAAAAGCCCCGAAAATTCAGGATTTTTTTACAACTAAACATAAAAAAAAGCGAAGTAAAAAATACTTCGCTTTTTTAATTTTAATATTCTAAATTATTTTTTCTTTTCTGCTTTAGCTTTTTCTCTTTCTTCCATCTTTTTCACAAGTGATTCAAGATCTTTAGCAATAGCCACTCCTGGCAATTTAACAGGTGCACCTACTTGAGCATAAAATGAACCCTGTACTTCTCCAACTTTATAAGTAGTAAATCCAATTCTATAAAGACCAATAACAAGAGCCTTTAAAGGATTACTAATTTCGCTGGTCATACGTAATACAGAATTGTATTTGTTTCCTGAAGGTTGTTTTGGCAATTCCCCACTGTCATCATTTGAACCATAGAGAGTCCATTCGCAGGTTTTGCCTTTAGCAATAATATCTGCTTTAGAAAGAACTCCTTGTGCTCTTTCGAAAGAAATCCATGTATCAAAATAATTTTTCTGATCAGTTTTTCCACCTTCCCATGCAGGAGATACAAAAGAATCTTTGCCTGGTTTTAAGGTTGTAACAGGAGAAACCATTCTCACACCAATTTCAGGAGCAATAGCAGGAATCCAAACATAAATGTAATAGTATTTTTTTCCACCTTTTACTTCATCAGCTGGTTCGCCTGGCTTAACATAACCAAAATACTCAATAACATCTGTGTAAGGAATACGAACATCACCAAGTACAGGATAATGTTTTTTCTTGATGTCCATTCCGAATTTTTTCAATTTCTGTGCATTTGCTGAAAAGCAAACTGCAACAACTAACATAATTGCAAATAACCTTTTAATGTTTCTCATAATAAAAAATTTAAATTAATAATAGATAAACGAAATAATAATTCTTTGTATAGCAAAAGTATAATAAATTTCGGGTTTTTCAATAAATAGATATTTTTTTTTATATTTGTTTAAATTTTATTTTATGAGACAAACAATACTTGTTACAGGTGCAAACGGGCAGTTAGGCAACGAGATTCAGAACATTTCGAAATCATTCTCTACATATAATTTTCTATTTACAGATGTTGATACCCTTAACATTACTGATTTTGGTTCACTTGATAGTTTTTTTACTAAAAATAAAATTAATATCATAATCAATTGTGCCGCATATACAGCAGTTGATAAAGCCGAGGTGGAAACTGATAAAGCGACACTTCTCAATACAGTTGCACCGGCACATCTGGCAGAAATTGCTGTGAAATATAAAGCAAAATTAATCCATATTTCAACTGATTATGTTTTTGATGGCAACAATGTGGTTCCATATAAAGAGGATGACCCAACCAATCCGCCATCAGCCTACGGTCTCACAAAACTTGGTGGCGAAACTGCCATTAAAAATATTACAAATGATTATATCATCATCAGAACTTCGTGGCTATATTCTGAATTTGGAAATAATTTTGTGAAAACAATGTTGAGATATGGAAAAGAAAAAGATTCCATGAATGTTGTCTATGATCAGGTAGGTGGTCCCACATATGCCAGAGATTTAGCTGATGCAATTATTAAAATCACATGTAACATACTTGAAAATCCTGATTCGTTCAAATCCGGAATTTATCATTATGCAAACGAAGGCGTATGCAGTTGGTATGATTTTGCCAAAGAAATTTTAGCACTTGCATCCATTGACTGTAAAATTCATCCGATTGAAACAAAAGACTATCCCCTACCTGCAAAACGACCATGCTACAGTGTATTCAATAAGGCAAAAATAAAAGCAGATTACAACATAGAAATACCATACTGGAAAGATAGTCTGAAAGAATGTATTTCAAAATTAATTCAAAACGCATAGCTTTAATTCTATAAATTATGTCAGAAAATATATTAACACTTGTAAAAACGAAAGCCCAAAAATGGCTTGCAAATAACTTTGATGAAACAACACGCAACAGTGTAAAAAACCTGATTGAAAATGATGAAAAAGAACTCATCGAGTCGTTTTATCAGGATTTGGAATTTGGTACCGGAGGACTTCGTGGAATCATGGGTGTTGGGACAAACAGAATGAATATTTATACTGTAGGAATGGCAACCCAGGGACTGTGCAATTATTTAAAATTGCAGTTTCCAAATCAGAAAATTAAAGTTGCAGTAGCGTACGACAGTCGCAACAACAGCAGATTATTTGCAGAAGCAACTGCCAACATTTTTTCAGCAAACAGATTTAAAGTTTTCCTTTTTGATGCTTTACGTCCAACCCCTGAATTATCATTTGCAATCAGACATCTTGGCTGCCAGAGCGGAGTTGTAATTACAGCCTCCCACAACCCTAAACAATACAACGGATATAAAGCATACTGGAACGACGGAGGTCAAATTATCAGTCCACACGATAAAAATATTATTGCTGAAGTACAAAAAATCACATCAATTGACGAAGTAAATTTTAAAGGAAATAAAAATGAAATCGAAATTATTGGTGAGACAATAGACAAAATTTATTTAGAAAAAATTAAAGCCCTATCTCTTTCTCCAGACATTATTGAGAAAAATAAAGATTTAAAAATCGTTTATACACCACTGCATGGATCTGGTGTAAAATTAGTCCCCGAGATATTGAAAAAATTCGGATTCAATAATGTACAATTTGTGGCAGAACAAATGATAAGTGATGGGAATTTCCCTACTGTTGTATCCCCTAATCCGGAAGTACCCGCTGCATTGAGCATGGCAATAGCAAAAGCAAATGAAACCAATGCAGACCTCGTTTTGGCTACAGATCCCGATGCCGACCGCGTGGGCATAGCAGTCCGCAACCATGAAGGTATTTTTATCTTATTAAATGGGAATCAGACTGCAGCCATTCTTTTTAACTATCTCATATCAAAATGGGCAGAAAAAGGGAAATTAAAAGGCAATGAATATATCGTAAAAACAATTGTAACAACTGAATTGCTTGCTGATATTGCAAAAAATTATAATGTGGCATACTTTGATGTGCTGACAGGTTTTAAATTTATTGCCGACACTATTTTACAAAACGAAGGGAAAAAACAATTTATTTGTGGCGGAGAAGAAAGCTATGGCTATCTGGCAGGTGATTTCGTGCGAGATAAAGATGCTGTGATGGCATGTGCCCTGATTGCCGAAACAGCCGCTGTTGCAAAAAATTCAGGAAAATCACTTTTTGATAACCTGCTTGATATTTACAAAGAATTTGGTTTTTATAAAGAAGCATTGGTAAATGTGGAAAAATATGGAAAAAGTGGAACAGAGGAAATTCAAAAAATGATGCAGGATTACAGGAACAATCCGCCTTCAATCATAAACCTATCAAAAGTGGTTACCATTAAAGATTACCAGTTACAAAAAGAAATCAACCTAGATGCTGATACACAAAATGATATACACTTACCAAAATCCAACGTTCTGCAATTTATTCTAGCCGATGGCACAAAGATTTCTGTACGACCATCCGGCACAGAACCTAAAATAAAATTCTATATCAGTGTTCGGGAAAAATTAGAAACAGTTGGAGAATACAATAAAGTTAACCAAATGCTTGACGAAAAAATTAAAAATATTGGGAAATCCATGAATCTTATATAAAGTAAAAAACATTACCATCAAGGAGAGAATTAAAGTAAGTAAAATTTTACATTAGCTAAAAATGAAAATCAGAATAAAATATCTCCTTACCTTACTTCTGATAATTTTTTGCGCTTACTGCTCATATTGTGTGCCGACTGAAATCAATATCGACAGTTTGGAACAAAAAGTAACAACAGTGAAAGATGCAGAAAGAATCAACATCCTACTCACCCTTGCACGTTACTACGATAACATTGATCCTGAAAGAACTATTTACTTTTCAAAATTAGCACTAAAAACCCAGAACAGACTGGGAATTTTCAGCGAAAAATCGACTGCCTTTAACCTTATTGGCAATGGATACAGAACACTCGGCAATAATATTGAAGCACTAAATTTTTATCAAAAAGCACTTTCTGCCTCAAAACGCTATAACAATCAAAAAGAGGAAGCCGCTTCATTGAACAATATGGGCACCGTTTATAGGCTGTTTGGTGATTACATAAAATCACTTGAGTTTCATCTACAGGCATTATCATTATATCAAAACATTAAGTACCAGTCAGGAATTGCACAATCGCTGAATAAATGCGGTATTGCATACAAAAACATGGGACAAAGCACAAAAGCAATCGACTGCTATAATCAAGCACTGATATTGAGTAAAAAAATAAAAAATGAAACAGAAGAAGGCTATTCACTGCTTAACATCGGTAACATCTACTGGTCATCTAACATGTACAACCTTGCACTAGAATATTACCTAAAATCGCTGATGATTTATAAAAGAAAAAAAAATTATAAAGAAGTGGCATCTCTGCTTAATAATATTGGGAATGTTTACAGAGACAGAGGTAATGTAAATGAAGCTTTAAAAAAATTTTATTCCTCACTATATCTTTCCTATGAAACTAAAGACAACAATCAACTTGCTGTTACATATAAAAATATTGGAAAAACGTTCTCACTGCTAAACATGAGCGATACAGCCATTTTCTATTATACCAGAAGTCTGAATATTGCATCAGAAAACTATCTACTCCGATTTGTTCAGGAAGATTACCTACTTCTTTCTGAAATCTATTTAAAAATGGGAAATAAAGATAAAACCATTACTTACCTGATGCTTTATAATCAGATAAGAGACAAGATACTCCATGAAGAGCGTAGCCAGAACATAACTGACCTTCAGTATAAATTCAACATCGATCAAAAGGAAAATGAGATTAGAGATCTAAAATATCACAAAAGCCAGCTCATCCTCAACACCATTTTTATAATTGCCTTGATTTTCGCTGTTCTGGTCATCATTCTGTACTCGTTATACAACAATAAACGGAGCAATGCGATCATACTCCAAAAAGAAATCAACGAACGAAAAATAACCGAGCAACTTCTTTCTGAAAGCAGGAAAAAATTCAGAGATTTAGCCGACCTACTCCCAGAAGCTATTTATGAAACAAACGAAAATGGAATCTTTACATACACCAACAACACATGGTTTACGCTATTTGGATATACAGTCGAAGAAATGGAAAAAGGGATGCAGGTGTTCATAATGATAGCTGAAGAAGATAAAATAAAAGCCATACAAAACAGACAAAATACACTTCAAGAAAACAAACCACGCAAACATGAATATCGAGCAATAAAAAAAGATGGGACAGTCTTCCCTGTTATTATTCATATAAACCCAATAAATAAAAATGGAAAAGCCATTGGAACAAGAGGAATTGTTATTGATATTTCAGCTCAAAAGTTTCAAGAGAAAGAACAAACTTTATTGTTAGAACAAACCAAAATACTCAATGCAGACCTATTAAAAAGTCAAAAAGAATTGCAAAGTGCACTAAATTTAACACTAAATCTGAATGAAAAAATACAAAATTCAGAAACAAACATGAAAGCCATTTTTAATGGTCTATCTCAAGCAATTGTCCTCATCAACAAAGACTACAAAATCATTTCATACAACAACACAACTATCGAGTTAATACATATCATTTCCAATAAGGTTATAACGGAATTTGAGAACATACTCAATTTCATTCCTCCACTATATATTGATACTTTCAAAGAAAAAATCAACGCAGCCTTTAAGGGTGAAATAATAACCGAAGAAAAGCCATATACTTCAGAGACAATTGAGCTATGGCTTGAAATGAACTACAAACCTATTTATGACAAAAACAATAAGATTACCGGAATCATTATTTCCGCAAAAGACATAACTGAAATAAAACAAACAGAACTAACACTAAAAGAAAGCGAAAATAATTTCAGAAGTATAGTAGAACTGGCTGTTGATGGGATATTTCTTGGCGATGATAAAGGAAATTTTATTGGAGTAAATTCTAGTGCATCTAAAATCACGGGCTATACGGAAGCAGAACTGCTGACAATGAACATGAAAAATCTTTATTCTGAAAAAGTTTTAGCAGAAAAACCATTACGATATGATCTGTTATTAAAAGGTGAATCTGTTTTCACAGAACGCGAACTTACCAGAAAAGATGGAACAACTACATCCATTGAAATGAACACCAAACGGATGCCGCAAGGAATTTATCAAGCATTTATCAGAGATGTGAGCGAGCGAAAAAATGCTGAAAAAGCTCTGCTTGAAAGCCAAAGAACGCTTGCAACCATGATTTCAAACACCCCCGGAATGATTTATCGTTGTAAAAATGATAGCGAGTGGACAATGGAAATACTTAGTGGAAATTGTTTTTCACTAACCGGCTACAAAACTGAAGACTTAATCAACAACAACAAATTATCCTACAATGACATTATCTATCCAGAAGATCGCACATACGTAAATCAAAATGTTCAGAGAGAAATCGATCGTAAAGCCCCATTTCGGCTTACATATCGCATAATTACAGCTTCAGGAAAAATAAAATGGGTCTGGGAACAGGGGTGTGGTATTTTTGATAATACAGGCGAATTGATGGCTCTTGAAGGTTTAATTCTTGATATCACAGAACAAAAAGTATCAGAGGAGCTATTGTCAAAAAACGAACAACGTTTGCAAATGGCGTTAGATGCAGCCAATGAGGGATTATGGGATTTCAATGTCGATAAAAACGAAATGGATTATCTCAGTCCAAAATTCTTTACCATGCTTGGATATGAACCCAATGAATTCGCGGTAAGCTTTGAAAAAATGATCTCGTTAATTTACCCTAGTGATGTTGAAAAGTTTCAAAGACATCTTAAAAATTATATCCGTAAAAAAACAAAATCACTACATATTGAATTCAGAATGATTACAAAAAACGGCAACCATATCTGGATTTTATCGAAAGGGAAAGCCATTGCCTGGGACGAACTTCAGAACATAACACGCCTCATAGGAACCCACACTGATATTTCTGAAAGAAAAAATTTCGAAGAACATTTAATAGAAAATGAATTAAAATTCAGGGCTGCTTTTGAGAATGTAAACTATGGAAAAATCATAGTTGGTAAAGACAAAAAAATTCTGCAATGCAACAAAGCTTTTTGCAACATATTAGGATATACCAGTGACGATCTTCTTGGAAAAACATTTGATGACATCACACACCCTGAAGACATTGATCATAGTGATGTTATTTATAAAGACCTTATAAATGGGAAAAAAAGTTATGTGCAATTTCAAAAACACTACCTTAAAAAAAACGGAGACATAATTTCTGTAAATTTGGATATTAGTTTGGTCAGAAATATAAATGGAGACCCTTTATATTTTATCACTCATGTGCAGGATATAACCGAAGCAGATAAAACAGCCAAGATACTCATCAGAAGCGAAGAGAAATACAGACAACTGGCAGAACAAACTTCAGACATAATCTGGACAATGGATATGAAGATGAACCTTACATACTTGAATCCTGTCATAAAAAAACATCTTGGCTACACAGTTGAAGAATATCTAATGCTTCCCATTGAGAAAAAATTTCCACGCAATGCAATAAAAATCACAAATGATATCATAGAGGCAGAACTTCTTAAAATTAAAAATGGTATTATCCCCGTCAAGAATTATGCTGTTGTCTATGAGCTGCAACACTACCATAAAAATGGCAGCATCATGTGGGGAGAAGTAAGTTTTACCTTCCTTTTTAATGAGGAAAATATTGTCAGCGGAATTCAAGGCACAACAAGAAATATCACAGAAAGAAAGCATATCGAAGATGCTATGCGAAAAAGTGAAGAACAATTAAAATTTGCCCTTGAAGCAGCCAATGATGGTCTGTGGGATTTTAATCCTTCAACAAATACAGTTAATTATTTAAGCCCTCGATGGTACACTCTGCTTAAGTTTGAACCATATGAATTCCCCATGGATTTTAATCGCTGGATAAATCTGATTCATGATGAAGACAAAGAAACTGTGCGACATGCTATGAAAAATGAAATATCTGACAACACTTCAACTTTCAGCATAGAATACAGGATGCAAACAAAAGATGGGAGTTACCGATGGATGCTTTCGCACGGAAAACAAATGCAGACAGATGAAGCCGGAAACATTACAAGAATGGTTGGCACACACAGTGATATCTCAGGAAGAAAAGAGACTGAGGAAGCACTAAAAGCCAGCAGACAAAAATATATGGAATTAACAGAATTTTTGCCGCAACCTATTTTTGAAATAGACTCAAATGCCAACTTTATTTTTGTAAACAGACAAGCATTACTATCTTTTGGTTATACAAAAGAAGATGTTCAAAATGGACTAAATGCTGTTTCATGTATTGTTGAAAAAGATAAAGAACGGGCTATGTCACATATTATTGAAGTATTGCAAGGCAAAAGCTCCATACAAAACGAATACATGTTTATTAAAAAAGATAGCACAACTTTTTCAGGAATTGTAAGTTCAACCCCCGTATTTATCAATAATAAAATTGTTGGTATGCGAGGTATTATTTTCGATATTACAGAAAGAAAAAACATTGAAACAGAACTAAAACAAGCAAAAGACAAAGCAGAAGAATCAGACAGACTAAAATCTACTTTCCTTGCAAACATGAGCCACGAAATCCGTACGCCTATGAATGCCATACTTGGATTCACGGAACTGCTGAAAAGCACCGACCTTACTGAAGATAAAAAAATGAATTTTATAGACATCATCAGTAAACGCGGAAAAGACCTGCTAAACATCATAAATGATATTATTGATATTTCAAAAATAGAATCAAAACAAATGAAAATCAATCGCACGCAATGCCTATTGAATAACGTATTACAGGAACTTTATGTTTTTTTTGAAAATGACATTAATCTTCGTGAAAAGAAAAAACTTAAACTTAAACTTAAAACAACCCTAAACAACAATTCAGGATTTGTGCTTATTGACGATATGCGATTAAAACAAATACTTACAAACTTATTAAGTAATTCCGTAAAATTTACATCAACAGGCATCATTGAATTTGGTTATACTATAGACAACAACATGCTTTGCTTTTATGTAAAAGATACAGGTATAGGTATTTCTAAAGACAAACAAGCCGTTATATTCGACCGATTCAGACAAGCAGACGACAGCACATCCAGAAACTATGGCGGAACCGGACTTGGTTTAGCCATCTCAAAAAATCTTGTTGAAATGATGAATGGATCAATTTCTGTAGAATCAGAAATGGGACAAGGGTCTATATTTTCATTTAAGCTCCCTTATCTTCCGGTAAGTGAACTCATCCAATACGAACAAAATAAAATTGTAACCAACCAAAAATTCGTTTGGAGCAATAAAACTATCCTGATTGTTGAAGACGATAAAGTTAACTTCCTATATCTTTCTACACTGCTACGAAAGACAAAAGTTCAAATTATACACGCATTCAATGGAAAAGAAGCAGTTGAAATATGTAGAACCAATCAGCCAATCAACTTGATTCTGATGGATATTCAGATGCCTGAAATGAATGGATACGATGCCACTCGTGCAATTAAAACTTTTTTACCCAAAACCCCTATCATTGCGCAAACTGCATATGCAATGGAAGAAGACCGAATAAAATGCGAGCAAGCAGGATGTGATGAATTCATTATCAAACCTATCAAAATTGATGTTCTGATCAATATGATTGATAAATTTATTTAATTCTTTAAATGGCCTTTGTAAATTATCTAAAAATCATGTAGGTTTGTAACTATTATAAGATCTCACTCGCGACAAAATATTTTTAATTTAAACAAAATAAATAAGGCAATGGAAAAAAATAAAATCACTATCAAAAACCTACAACTAAATGTTCCAAACAACCCAACTATTCCCTACATCGAGGGAGACGGAATTGGTCCAGACATCTGGAAAGCTTCACAAAAAGTATTTGATGCTGCTATCACAAAAGCCTATCATGGAGAACGTTGCATAACGTGGCTAGAAGTTCTTGCCGGCGAAAAATCTTTTAAAAAAACAGGCTCATGGCTACCGGACGAAACACTTTCTAACTTCAAAGAATATCTTGTAGGCATCAAAGGACCGCTCACAACACCTATTGGTGGAGGAATCACCTCACTGAATGTTGCATTACGCCAAAAATTAGATTTATACGTATGTTTGAGACCTGTTCGCTATTTTAGTGGCGTACCCAGCCCTGTAAAACATCCTGAAAAAGTTGACATGGTTATATTCCGCGAAAATACTGAAGATATTTATGCAGGTATTGAATGGAATTGCGGAACACCAGAAGTAAAAAAAGTCATCAAATTTTTACAAGAGGAAATGAAAGTTACAAAAATTCGTTTCCCCGAAAGCTCAAGCATTGGAATTAAACCTATTTCAGAAGAAGGATCTAAGCGTTTAGCAAGTGCAGCAATTAAATATGCACTCGATAAAAAAAGAAAATCCGTTACGTTTGTTCATAAAGGCAACATTATGAAATTTACTGAAGGCGGATTTAAAAAATGGGGTTACGAAGTAGGTGTTCAGAATTATAGAAACTCTGTTATCACCGAACGCGAAAGCTGGATCATTGGGAATAAAGATAAAAACCCAAATTGCACAAACGAAGAAAATGCAAAACTAATTGAACCAGGTTTTTACATGATGACCGAAAGTCAGAAAAACACTATTTTAGCTGAAATAGTAACAACTCTGAAATTAATGCCATCACACGGAAATGGTCAGTGGAAAAACAAACTTTTATTAAGAGATAGCATTGCTGATATTACCTTGCAACAAACACTTACACGCGCTGAAGAGTTTGATATAGTTGCTACTGCAAATCTTAATGGCGACTATTTGTCTGATGCCCTTGCAGCACAAGTTGGAGGAATTGGAATTGCACCGGGTGCTAACATTAATTATGAAACCGGTCATGCTATTTTTGAAGCAACACATGGCACAGCACCAAAATATGCAGGTTTAGATATGGTAAACCCCGGCTCACTAATTCTTTCAGGTGTATTGATGCTTGAATATATGGGTTGGAACGAAGCAGCAAAAATGATTGTTTCCGGTCTCGAAAAATCCATTCTCAGCAAACGAGTTACCTACGATTTTCACCGACAAATGGAAGGTGCTACAAAATTAAAAACATCAGAATTTGCTGACGAAATCATAAAAAATCTATAATTAATTTTTCAATAATATTTATGAAAACGCCATTCATGCGGCGTTTTCAATTTCAAATATAATCATTACCATGATAACATTTGATGAGGCCTACAAAATAGTTATAAATTCACCCGTACTTTTAAAAATAGAAAGTGTTGATTTCCGTGAGAGCGTTGACAGAGTACTTGCACATGATGTGATTTCTGATGTTGATATGCCTCCGTTCAACAAAACTGCGGTTGATGGTTATGCATGCCGAATGGAAGATATAAAGCAGGAACTAAAAATTATTGAAATCATCCCTGCCGGAAAACTTCCTAAATTGAAAATAAATACTGGTGAATGTTCTAAAATCATGACAGGTGCTTGTATTCCAGAAGGTGCTGATTGTGTATTAATGGTTGAAAATACAAAAGAAACAACATCTGGGAAAATACAATATACATTAGACAGCACAGCTAAAAACATTTGTGAAAAAGCAGAAGACGTAAAAAAAGGACAAATTATTTTAAAAACGGGGACAAGGCTCAGCGCACAACACATTGCAATGCTAGCATCCGTTGGATGTACACAGCCTGAAGTATTTACATTACCAACAGTAGCAGTTATTTCTACCGGAAACGAATTGGTGGAGCCATGGAAAACACCAAAAGGCGGACAAATACGAAACAGCAATGCATTTCAATTGATTGCACAGATAGAAAAAGCAGGTGCTCATGCTAAATATTTTGGCATTGCAGAAGATAATAAAACTTCTATAATTGAGATACTTTCAAAAGCTTTACAAGAATGCAACCTCTTAATTATTACAGGTGGTGTTTCAATGGGCGATTTCGACTTTGTTCCTGATGTTCTAAAAGAACTTGGTTTTGAAACCCTTTTCCATCGCATTGCCGTTCAACCGGGACGACCCACCGTTTTTTCACAAAAAGAAACCCAATATTGTTTTGGATTACCGGGCAACCCCGTTTCGTCTTTTGTGCAATTTGAAATGTTAGTAAAACCACTTATTTACAAAATGTCAGGCTCTACATACATCCCTTTAAACTTAAGATTAAACCTGTCATCCGATTTTACAAAAAAAAATATCGACAGATTAAGCATTGTCCCCATTTGTTTGAATCCTGATTATACTATATCAATTGCAGATTATCATGGTTCTGCCCATATCAATGCGCTCTCGACAGTCAACGGATTTATGTTGGTTCAACCGGGAGTTTCAGTTATTAAAAAAGGAGAATCAGTAGATGTTAGACAAATATAACCGTAATATTAATTACCTCCGCATATCTGTTACAGACAGATGCAATCTGCGTTGCAAATATTGTATGCCCAAAGAAGGTATTCAACTTTTCGAACATTCTGACTCCATTTCTTTTGAAGAAATTATAGATGTTGTGAAAACCGGTGTTAAGCTTGGTATCGATAAAATAAGGCTTACAGGCGGAGAGCCATTAGTAAAAAAAGGTATTATTAACCTTGTTGCAATGATTTCGCAAATTGAGGGGGTTAACGACCTATCTATGACAACCAATGGAATATTACTCGAACAATACGCAGCAGAATTATGGGCAGCAGGATTACACCGGATAAATATCAGTTTAGATACAACTGATCCCGAAAAATACAAAGAAATTACACGTGGAGGAGATCTCAAGCAGGCATTACGTGGAATTGAGACAGCTATACAAGTTGGGTTCAACCCTATTAAGATTAACTGTGTGATATGGAAATCTAAAGATGAAGCAGATGCTTTGGGGGTAAAAAAATTCTGCGATGAAAAACATTTGAACATTCGCTACATTCGATGGATGAATCTGGAAACAGGCGAATTTTCTGTTGTTGATGGTGGAGATGGAGGAGATTGCAAACATTGCAATAGGATTCGTTTAACTTCCAACGGAATCATTAAACCTTGCCTTTTTAGCGATATAGGATATAGTATTCGAGAGCACAATATCGAAGAAGCATACAGATTGGTATTAGAAAACAAGCCTCCCTGTGGAACCCACAGTAACAATAATAAATTTTACAATATTGGAGGATAAAATGATTCACATATCAACTATGTTTGAGTACACTATGAAAAGTCTTTTAACCCCTAAATCCCCTAAAGGGGACTTTAAAGGCACACTGAATTTCAGCGTTTTCCCTTTAGGGATTAAGGGTAAAAAATGCTAAAATTTATAAAAATCGACTTTTCGGAGTAGACTCATGTTTTGTTTTTTTGATATAAATATTTAAAAAATTAATAAAATGTCAACAACTTTAAGTTATATATATGATCAATCAGGGAACAAGGAATATGTTGTTGTTCCATTAAGTTTATGGGAAAAAATTAAAGAATATATTCCTAAAATTGATAATAAAATTAAACCTAAATCAAAAACTAATTTCAATCCTGAAAAATATTATGGACTAATTTCAAGTATGAATTTAGATATTGAACAAGAACTTAAAGATATAAGGGAACAATGGACAAGAAATATCTAATTGATACAAACATAATTATTTATTTTCTTGATGGAAAAATACCAGAAAAGCAAAAAAACAAATTAACTGAAATATTCAAGAATTCTTTTAATATTTCTACAATTACAAGAATTGAGGTATTGGGTTAGAGTAAAATATCTGGAGAAGAAAAAGACCGAATAGCTGATTTTATAAAGTATTCAAAAACTTTCTTTATTAACAATGAAATTCAAGACAAAACAATAGAAATTAAGCAAATTAATAAGACTGCAACCCCTGATGCTATTATTGCTTCTACTGCATTAATTAACAATTTCATTCTTGTTACCAGAAATGAATCAGATTTTAAAAAGGTTAATGGTTTAACCATATTTAACCCGTTCAAAGAAGTTGTATAAATAATGGAAGATGTATTGTGTACGTTCATATCACCAAACTACCTGTCTTATCAAGGATGAGCAATAAAATAGTAGTTCAGCTTTTGGTAGAAATTACGACAAAATTCGTCTTTCGATAGAGTGTCTTTATTATTAAGAAAATCTATCATCAAAGAGATTTTTAAATCTGCCGATTCAAGCAAATCAAATACATCTTCAGGCTTTTTCCCATAGTATTCAGAAGCACCAAGTCCGCATTCAAAAATAATATATGGCTTAGACTCTTTGATTGTATTAATAGCACCCTTTATCACACCATACTCTCCACCCTCAACATCTATTTTAATAAAGTCAAATTTCAAACCTTCAGGTGTAATATGATCAAGCAATCTTGCCTCAACATCAATCTGTTCTATCTGTGGATCGGCTATTTCGTAGTCTCGTTGTTTAATCCCGCTATATGCCGGTGCATTTACAACATAATTAAAACTAATGGTTTCATTTTTTTCGCTCAATGCAAATGGGAAAATCCGCACATTGTTTTGGGTATATTTTTCTTTTAATTTTTTGTAAAATAATGGAATTGGTTCAAAAGCAAAATGTTTCCCTTTAGGCGAAAGCATTAGCATCACATCAAGGATTTCACCTTTATGGCAGCCCACATCAATGCAAGCTGACCCTGGCTTAATAACCCTTCTCATGATACGAATTGTCTGCCTGTCGTATTTTTGATTTTGCGTAAGATCAATATGCAGCGAATATAATAAACGTTTAATAGTAGTTTTTATCATTTTTTTTCAATGATTTTAAAATCTGCAATAACAGGTTTTGGAGTTACACTAATATCGTTACCTAAACCATCTTTGACTTTCCCATGATACACATCCAATGCCACAATCATAGCTGTAAAGCCCCAAAATAATGCAGATGCTTTATCTGTATCAAGAAAATTATTTAATAGACCATGAATGTAATATGTAATAAGACCTAGAATTAATATCAAAGCAACTATTCGTATCTCCTTATTAGGATTTGTTTTATAAATTTTCGATGCTGTAAAAATAGTATAAAAGACAATAATCAAAAAACTAATCATTCCTAAAAACCCTGATTCCGCCAATGGTCCAATATATTCACTATGCGCATTCCCCCGATCGCCTGCATTGGTTGAAATAATTGTTTTCTCATAGGATAACTGAAAAGGTGCATATTTAAACATATATGTTCCGGGTCCCCAACCAAAAATTGGTTTTTGCTCAAACATTCTCAAAGCACAACTCCAGCGATTCAGGCGTTCAACATTAGATGCATCAGAAGATACATTAGAAATAGACTGTATATGCTCTGAAATATTTGTAGATGAATCCTGCCTGTTCTTTTCAAGCTTCATCAATATTGGCTGCTTATAAACAAAAAACAAAACAATAAGACCAACAGCAATAGTTAATACATACTTTAATTTAATTTTCAATTTAAGTATTCCCCAAAACACCAATGCTCCTGCAATACTGACCCACGAGGCACGTGTATATGAAAAAACTATCCCGATAATAAAAATAGTTAATACTGCCAACAAAATCAGTTTCCCCGTAGCTTTCGTTTCTGAAGAAAACATGTATCCGAAAACAATAGGTACAAGCATTGCGATCACTGCTGCATATGAAGTATGATCATTATATATTGGATTCATAACCTCGTGTGCCATTTTTTCATTAAAAAATCCATATTTCGACAAACGAAATAATGTAAACGCAATAACCATTAACAATGGAATTATGTAGCACCAGATATATCTTTTGATATTTTTAAAATTTCTGAAAAGCTGGGTAGCGATAAAATAAAAAACAACAATAAACCATATTCTTGAAATAAAAAATTTAATGGATGTTACAGGCATTGTACTGGTTAAGCTGGTAATAAATATCCATGCAAGATTCCCATATATAGCTATTGAAATTGGGTGCATATAGATGTTCCTATCAAACTTTTTTTCCAGCATAAGCTTTATGAAAAACACGATCATAATCCCAAACATAATAGGCTCTGTGGGCAATGACATATCAATAGGGATTTGAGGCAAAAACTCACGAAGTTGAATCGAAAAAGGAGTAAAAAAAACAACTAAAAAAACCAACTTATCAAAAGCAAATACAGCAAGCAGTATAATAAGAAACACAAAAGGAACCAGATTGAAATAGAAATTTTCAAAAGCAATAAATACAGTATTTATCACTATAAAAATTAATGATACAATATAAAATATACGAGTATTATTTTTCAACGCAATATCCAAAACAGTGCGGTATTATTGTTTTCTACTTTCAATAAAAGCAATCCCGATAAAAGAAATTATCAGAGAAGAAACTGCAAAACCGAGTACAATAAGCCAACGGATTGGATACGATTTTTTATCAGCAGGAAAAGGAGTACTGACAAGATGAGCATAAGTGATTTTTTTATTCACTTCCGAGAGATTTTTTTCATAATCGTCTTTAATAAACTCAAATTGTTTCTGTGCAATTATTAGGAGTGAATTAAGCAGCAAAGCATCGCCACCTTTCATTTTTAAATTGTTAATTAATGTATCCACCTGCCGAGAACCTGCCCCCTTGCCACTAGCTAAAAGGTTCACATAACCGCGAGTTAATTCTTTTGCTTGTGCACCATAATCAATAATACCATATTTTGTTCGTAATCCTTTCATTAATGTTTCCAAAGAATCTATCTCGGCTTGTTTCTTTTTTAACTCGCCACCTCTAATAAGCACCATTTCTAAATTTTTTGCTTTGTGCATTGTTTCAACTTTACCATTGTAAAACTTAATAAGCGAATCTATCAGCATACTTGCAAAAACAGGATCTTTATCAGTTGACACAATTTCAACGCCTTCGTATTCGGTTTTTGAAATCGTTAAATTACTGCTTAATTCATACATCACATTCGAATAAAACTCACTTGCAGAATCAATTTTATAATGTTGTCCGAGATGGAGTGATGTAATTAATTTTCTGCTAATATCTGTCGATTTAATAATCTGCATCATCTGTTCAGTTTTCGATTCCTTCGATATTTCAGGAAGATTTACCGGATATAAAACTGCACTTGATTTGAATAGCGGTGTAATAATTATTGGAGACGATATAAATGCACCAAGCACCGTTGCAGAAACGACCACAATTAGTATGTGTCTTTTCCACTTGTTGACCAGTAGAAAGAGGCTTTTGTTATTAAAAAAATTTTCCATATCGTTATAGTTTATTTTTGGAAATACTTCGTCAAACTTTTTAAAATATACGACTACAATTTCATTTAAGCTTTTTTTTTTAATCTATCTAAAACGATGAGCGTAAAAACCCCTATTGTAAATGAGAACATCACACTTAACAAAATAATCAGCCACTCAACAGGATAGGTTTTTTTCTCAGCAATAACTGCTTTTGAAACCACAAATTTATGTGGGAGATCTTGGTTCACATCAATTTTTGCTTCTGCAAATTTAGACTCTAAAATGCTTAATTTTTCTGTTTCTCGTTCAAGCAAATCACGCACAGATATGTAAGCTCCACCATATTGAGCAAGAATTTTCAATTTAGCTTCTATTAATTCAGCACCTTTCATTTTGCCATCAGCTAATGCTTTCCCCAATGCCTCATTCAGTGCCTGTGACTGATATTCATAATGATAAATTCCTTTTTCCTGTATTCGTTTTAATGAATCTTCAAGGTCTTTCTTATATTTCAACAATGATAAATATTCATTTTCTACAAGCTTAAACGCTTTCATTGCACGCTCCCGTAACATATTGTTAATGGTCGTGTCAATGTAGGCGGCTATATCATTTGAAATATTTGCAGCAATGTGTGGGTCTTTGTCGTAAACCTCAATTTCAATTGAAAAATATTGTGTTCTGATAAAATTTATGTTTTCTTTATATTTGTTATCTAGCCTTGTTTGTGGATACCTGGAATTGCCAATACCATAATGTTGCATTAAATTATATTTCTTTACAATTCTACTCTTAATTTCATCACTTTGCAGAACTTGCAACATTTGTTCAACTTCTTCTTCTTTTCCAAAACTTAAAATCTCTTTCTTGGGAAGATTTATACCTAACAATGAATTTGAGATTGATGTAGATGCTGTAGGAAAAATGATAGCAGTAGATTTGAATTCAGGAGGCATAATCAACGTAACCACTGACGAAATCACAAAAGATGCTACAATAACAATAAACAGAGGATTCCTATGCTTAATTATATATTGAAGTAAATATTGAGTATTAAAATCAAAATTTTTATCTGTGTTCTCTTCCATTTACTCTTTTCAATAAGGGCAGCAAACCTACTTATTTTTTTAATTATTACAAAATCTGTGATAAATTTAGACTGTAGAAGGCTCTACACAGGCTTTCTATCGAAAAATGGATTTTTCCCTGTTGCTGATAATGGAATGCCATATACAATTTTTACGTCGTTACCAAGAAGTTGTAGTTGCAAAGCTGCTTGTCCAACGGAAAACATCACCCTGCAATCTACTCTGCAATCTGCCGCAATGCTAACTGCTGAACCCATTGCGATGCCAAGATCTACTGTATTAAATGCACAAGGATGCCCTGCCTCTTTATTTTTTGCAATACAATTTACAAATCCGCACATGCCACATTTTACCAAATTAATTGGAGTTATTTTTGTTCCAAGAAGCACTATAACAGGCGAATTAAGAATATTTTCCGAGTCGCGCTCAAAAAAATGCTGACCGGTGGACAGAAAAATTTCTTTCATTTTTTTCGATAACGCATGAATTGTTTCTCCTTCAACAATCGCTATTTCAAGATTGTCGATACCTCTACTTTTAGGAGCCGTACGGGCTGCCATCATCATTCTTATTGCTACATTTTTAAGTGCCTCGTTTCGCAGACTTTCTTCTTTTGTAATTGACATAATTATTTGTATGCTGGTTCTATTCCAAGATTATAAAAAACAAATGAAAACACATCTGTATATTCGTCTATCAGCTTCGTAGTGGACTTTCCGGCACTGTGCCCTGCCATTGTTTCAATACGTATCAAAACGGGATTTTCTCCACAATATTTTTCGTGCATTGTGGCTATATATTTGAAAGAATGTGCCGGCACCACTCTGTCATCATGATCTGCAGTAGTTACCAAAACGGCAGGATATTTTGCTTCTGACTTTATGTTGTGTAAGGGTGAATATTTATAAATATATGCAAATTCTTCTTTGTTTTCGCTCGAGCCATAGTCTGAAACCCAATTCCAACCTATTGTAAACTTATGAAAGCGAAGCATATCCATCACGCCTACTGCGGGCAGTGCAACCTTAAAAAGATCTGGCCTCTGATTAATTACAGCTCCCACTAATAATCCTCCATTCGATCCTCCTCGGGCAACCAGCTTTTCAGATCGGGTATATTTCTCTTTTATTAAATATTCGGCTGCAGCAATATAATCATCAAATACATTTTGTTTTTGCAGCTTTGTGCCTGCTACATGCCATTTTTTACCATACTCCCCTCCTCCCCTGAGATTAGCAACAGCATACACGCCACCATTCTCAAGCCATGCAACATAAGCAATATTAAAAGAGGGTGTAATTTTCACATTAAAACCTCCATAGCCATAAAGGATAGTAGGGTTACTGCCATCTAGTTTTATCCCCTTTTTGTAAGTAATAAACATCGGTATTTTTGTACCATCTTTACTTGGATAAAACACTTGCTTTATTTCATACAATGAGCCATCAAACTTAATTTTAGAAGACTCATACAATGAGCTTTTGCCTGATTTTACATCAAATTTATAAATATCGCCGGGTGTAGTAAATGATGTGAACGTATAAAATGCCAGCGCATCCGCTACATCGCCGTTAAATGATGACACAGAGCCAATCCCTGTTAATTTTATCTCCTGAACAAATGCCCCTGTTCGCTCGTGTACCTCTAATTGAGAATAGGCATCTTTCATATATTGCACAATAAACTTCCCACCTGCATTCTGACAGCTTTCCAACACATTTTCTTTTTCAGGAATGATGTCTTTTAAATTCTCCTTTTTTGATTTGTTAATATCTATTGAGATAATTTTATATTTTGGAGCATCAAAATTTGTTCGTGCAAATAAAACACTTCCATCATTATCAAAAAAACTATATTCAAAATCAAACGATTCAATCAAATGTATCAATGCAGCAGTAGGCTTTTGCATATCTTTTATCCAAACGCCATTTCCCCTTTTACCTTGTGTTTCTTCATAAATAATCAAATACTTCTCATCACTTGTAACAGAGCCGTAGAACATCCGTAAGGGTTCTTTTTTATTATCAATAATTAAAGCATCTGCACTTTGCGGTGTCCCTAATTTATGATAATAAAGTCGGTGAAACTCATTCTTTTTGGAAAGCTCAGTGCCTTGCTTTGGAGGCTCGTAAGCACTATAGAAAAATCCATTTTTAAACCACGAAATTCCCGAAAACTTAACCCACTTAATCTCATCACTCAACTCTTTTCCTGTTTCAATTTCTTTCACTAAAATCTCGTTCCAGTCTGAACCTCCCCGAGCAATTGAATAGGCTATATATTTCCCATCTTTTGATACTGAAACAGAACCCAAAGCTGTAGTCCCATCAACAGACATTGTGTTTGGATCAATTAAAACCCTTGCCGACTGCATATCTTCAACATTTTTAAGGACATACAATACAGACTGGTTCTGCAAACCATTATTTTTATAAAAAAACCATAATCCTGATTTTTTAAATGGTGCATAATTTCTAGGAAAATCCCAGATTTGCTTTAATCTTTCACGGATTTTTTCCCTAAAAGGGATTTTGGAAAGATAATCAAAGGTTACTTTATTTTCAGCTTTTACCCACGATGCCGTTTCTTTTGAAGTATCGTTTTCCAGCCAACGGTAAGGATCTGCTACTTTTGTTCCAAAGTAATCATCCACTTGATCTACTTTTTTAGTTTTTGGATATTTAAGATTCATTTTACCATCGTTTTGATTGCATGATTCGAGAATAAACAGCAGAACAACACATAGTAATACATAATTTTTCATTTTGATTAAAATATGATTTGTGCTCAAAAATACATTTTTTTAAAGATTTGGGATTATGAATTAAAAAATTTATTACTTTTGTCCCCTCTATATGGTGGGGGTAGCTCAGTTGGTTAGAGCATCAGATTGTGGTTCTGAGGGTCGTGGGTTCGAGCCCCATTCTCCACCCTAAAACTAAAACTAAAATACCTTGTTTTAAAATTCTAAAACAGGGTATTTTTATAATAAACAAACAGATGAAAAAATCACTCTTTTACCTATTCATCCTTACAATTGTAGTACTTTCCGGCTGTAAAAAAAAAGATACTCCCGATAAAAACAGTAGCACTCCTAATGTTCCGACTTTAACAACAACCGCTGTCTCTGCAATCACGCAAACATCTGCACAAAGCGGTGGAAATATTTCAAGTGACGGTGGAGCCGCCATTACAGCAAAAGGCGTTTGCTGGGGAACATCTCAAAATCCTACAACATCGAATAGTATCTCAGCAAATGATGTGGAAAACGCTGTTTCATTTTCAAATAATGTAAGCGGGTTAAATGCAAACACAACCTACTACGTGAGAGCATTTGCAACCAATAGTGCCGGAACAGGATATGGAAATCAAGTATCTTTTACAACTCTTCAAGCAAATACCATAGCCGACTATGATGGGAATATGTATCAAGTAATTACTATCGGCACACAAACATGGATGAAAGAAAATCTGAAAACAACTCACTATATGAATGGTGATGCAATTTCAAACATATCCGACAACGCACAGTGGAGTGCGCAAACATCAGGAGCGTGTTGCAGTTACACAAATAATTCAGCGAATATAAACACTTATGGTTTACTTTATAACTGGTATGCAGTGAATGATGTCAGAAACATTGCCCCAACGGGCTGGCATGTTCCAACAGACAACGACTGGCAAATATTATCTATTTATTTGGGAGGTTCAAACACTGCAGGTGATAAATTAAAAGAATCAGGAACTACACATTGGGCAACCGGTAATACGGGTAACAACAGTAGTGGATTTACAGCTTTCGCCGGCGGTTATCGCACAAACACGGGAAGCTTTGGAGATATGGGAAATACTGCCGGATTCTGGACTGCAACATTATACACTGCAACAAATTCATGGAGCAGAAGTTTAGTTTGCACGGCTTCATTTATTTCCAGGAACAGTTTTATAAAATCTTATGGCTATTCTGTTAGATTAGTGAAAGATTAAAAAATAGCCTCAATAAACAGCTATTTGAAACCCTACGTTATATTGAGGCAAGTCCGGCAGGTTTGAACTAGTTTTGAAAAGACTTATTATTCTGTAAGAACAAGATATAGCAAAACGATTTATCCCAATTTTAACCGAAACGCCATATCCAAAAGGCTCAATAAAACTCAAATTTCTAATATTTTTAACGCTCACTACATCTTTGCCCTGAATGGTTTCCGTATCTTCCACGTTCAATTTCGAAAAAGGCATCAGTGAACCATACAGTCCCAAATCAATATATTTGCCAATAATATTGCCGCGTTTACCAAAGTTAAAACGATTATATAATTCAAAAAACACATCTGTCAATACAAGTTTTTTTACTTTCTGCAAAGAATCATCAATAAAATGAGTAACGTTAGCATCATTTATTTTATAGCGAGTTGAGGTAAGTCCAAGATTATATCCAACTGCATAAAAGCTAGAAATTTTTCTTTTATAGCTCACCCCAAAATTCAGACTGTTTGACAGTCCATAAACCACATTTGCTCCATTTTGAGATGATTTACCACAAACAAATCCGAAACTAAAATAGGGACAATAAAAGTGTTTTAAATTCTGACCAAAAACAGGCTTTGCTGAATCAGCTTTTAGATTTTGTTCAAACAACACAGTTTGGGCTTGTATTTGGTTACAGCCAAAATATGTGATAAGGGCAAAAAGAATTATTTTCAAAACCATGTGTAATCAGAAATTAATCTGGAGTGTTGCCCTGATACCAAATTTAGAAATATTGGTTCTATCAAGGTATGCCAATCGCCAAACTGCATCTACCCTAATAATCTTTACTATATTCTCAATCCCAACTCCAGCCTCAAAATACGGTTTTGGGATTCCGGCTCTGTCGCCCTCAAGTGCAGTCAATGACCACGGAAATTGCAGAATTTTTCTGTTCTCCGGGCTCAGCTCCCCAATAA
Organism: Bacteroidales bacterium; assembly: GCA_036171035.1. Lineage (GTDB taxonomy): Bacteria > Bacteroidota > Bacteroidia > Bacteroidales > GWF2-35-48 > GWF2-35-48. The sequence goes on along the minus strand of JAVHQG010000200.1, from coordinate 2,376 downwards.
CACCTTTTGCAGAAATAACTTCTCTCATTTTAAGCTTTCTAAAAAGAGGAACTTTATTTAAAAACAAGCCTTCAAGATGTTGTTCTGCATAAACACTAATCCACTTGTCGCTAACAAATTCATAATAGTTCATCATATTAAATGCAAGCTCGTCGTATGAATATGTCTCATTCCCTTTATGCAACTCTAGAAATGGATACGGTGCTTTGCCAAACACTTGACCTGCATCAATCACATATTTAAAATATCCCAAAGGATACGTATTTATAAAATGCCTGATATTAATGCGTACCTTATAATATTCATAATTGCTTCCAATAACATCCTTCAAACCGGCTGTAAAATCAACAAACACTTCTGGGTATTTTGTTCCAAGGCTGATTCTGCTTTGTTTCCCTAAAATAAATTTTTCTTGATAGGCAAATCTTGTACGCAACGTTATCTCTGCTGTTCGCAAATGCAAATATGTTGTTAAAGAATCATATGAAATAAAGTTTATGGAATCGGTTGGATATATTGAACTGTGCGAAAACATCAATTTATTAGAGAATCCCAAGAACCATTCCTTTTCATATGATGCCTGATAGAGCTCAATGCGGCTTAATTTATAGTTCGGATTTCGTGCAAGTGCTGAAGCTAAAATATTATCGTGCATGAGTGCATTTTCACTTACACCAAGCTGTTCCAAATCATTTTTATGATACAGACGGATTTCATTTAATGGAGCCAAGTTAAAAATGAACCTTGTACCTAATCCATATTTTACTTTTTCATCAGTAGTTCCAACAGCCACATGCCCATCTAATTGCAAATATTTACTAAAATTATAAGTGGTTCTAGCTCCTATTCTAAAACGATGACCTTCAATAGGATTAAAGCTATAGGTCTTAAAATACGGACCAAATTCAACATATTTATATTCTTTATAGCCTGTTATAAAAAGATTTATTATTTCCACAAAAGTCTTAAACATGGGGACTTCTTTAATAGAATCCACCATTGCGTAAATTGATTTTTCTTTCGATGTTAACGTGTCATGTCGGGCAGCTTTCCAAAATTCGTTATCCTTCTCTGTTGCATCTTTTTGTACAATTATATTGTTAACCTCATCAAATATCTTTGTATCAACCTGATTATTAAATTTAAAATTTTTGAAAGATGTTGATTTCCGACCAAAGAAACCGGCTTTTTTATCGGCTAAATTAAAATCAATAAAGACCTTATCTTTACTAATCATCCACACATCATTTTCCACACGTTCGTATTCCTGATTTAATACAAGGTCTTTAATAAAATTGATGTTAGCATCATCAGCAATTCTCAATTGTAATTTTTTTATTGCAAAAGTTGTATCATGCACCCAAAAGTCGCCGGTGAATGTTGGCTCCTGCTTCCTTCGCGGTTTGAATGAAATCTGATAACACCACTGATTTCCAATAAACATACTATCAAGTAAATAATATTTATAATACATTTTCCCAAAATTTGCAATCGGGCTCACAAATCCTTTTCCAAAAGCATCAATAAAATTATCATAAATATTAACCTTAAAGTACATCTGCCCCATTAATTGAGAGACACTTTCATTTGAAATACCTGAAATATTATTTGCTTTAATAACTTCTTTGTCTGTCTTCGGATTTTTCCTATATGAATAGTCAGATAGTGTTTCAGAAATAAAAACGGGTAAAAAATTCTTTCCTGTAATAGCTGATGTATCAATATAATCAAACACAAATTGGAAATGTTTGAAAGCTTTATTTTTCTTAAACTCTTCATCAATATTATTGACATCAATTTCCAGTTTATTGTAAACCTCGTAACTATATTGTTCCAACTTATCAGGATTATTTTGTTCTTTTTTATCAATAATATTTTTCAATATTATGTTTGCCGGATTTTCTCCCGGACGAACAACTACCTCATCAAGCCTGATATCATCTGATTCAAGGTCGATATTAATATTTTGAAATCTACCTATTTGAACCTTCAACGTTTGGGATATATAGCCTATATATGAAATTATTACAGAGTCAGTAGGTGTACGCGTTTCAAGAAAAAAATCACCATTAAAATCACTAATTGTTCCAACATTTTTCTTTCCTTGAAAAACGATATTAACAAATGGTATTGGCTCTCTCGAAGTTTTATCAAGAACCTTTCCTCTAATCTTTGTCTCCTGTGCAAACAAAACAGATGATACGAGCATCAATGGCAAGAATACGTAAACTATATTTTTAAAGTATTTCAATGCGTGTGTGTTAGCGTGGCAGGCATAGCATTCCTCATTGATGTGCCTGATTTTTTCTTTTTTTCTTAATCAACATTTCTCACTTCATTTTTATATTAATCCCGAAGGGATTTAATTTGAATAAC
>JAVHQG010000199.1:0-3281 GCA_036171035.1 Bacteroidales bacterium | reverse complement strand
TTATTGATTAGTTTTTTCATAAACTGATTATTGTGAACACTTTTACATGGTTTCCCTTTATCATTTATTATGGGGTTAATAAAAAAAACTGTGATGTTATTATGGCTTACATTGAATCGTAATTCGTAATTTATATTTGATTTATTAATATTTTTTCTGTGATCGTACTAATCATAATAATTATCACATGTGTCATTTCTATTGCAGGATTTTACAGACCTGAACTGATGGTGAATTTTAATTTTAATGCATATCGGATATATCATCATAAAGAATACTATAGATTGATTACTCATGCTTTTTTACATGTAGATTGGCTTCATCTGGGTGTAAATATGTTTGTTTTTTGGTCGTTTGGCAGAGCTGTTCAAGTTTATTTAGATTATTATGTTAGTGTGCATACTACAGCATATTTTTTAACTTTGTATTTTGGAAGTATTATTTCATCCGTACTTTTTGATTTAGCAAAGCATAAGCACAATATGTATTACAATGCTGTTGGTGCTTCAGGAGCCGTTTCTGCGATTTTGTATTGCTCAATTTTTTTTGCGCCACTTACAAAAGTCTTGTTTTTTGGAATTATTCCGATACCCGGAATTGTTTTTGGTCTTTTGTTTCTTGCTTATTCATGGTATCTTGGCAAGAAGGGGACAGATAACATTGGGCATGATGCACATTTTTGGGGAGCCGTTTTTGGCTTCGTTTTTCCACTAGCAATTAATATTAAATTGTTTTGGATTTTTTACCATCAGATGTTTGGCTATTGAATATTTAAACTCAAACTCAAACTCAAACTTCAAATGTCTAAACCATTTTCTATAAAATCTAGAATTAAAAGTTTTAAATTCGCAATCAAAGGTATTATCTCATTATTCAAACACGAACACAATTCCAGAATACACTTGATATGTGCTATTTTTGCGGTTGCTCTTGCGGTATATCTTAAAATTTCTGTTCTCGAATGGGCAATGATTGTATTATCTATTGGTATTGTTTTTACCGCAGAACTAATCAACTCAGCAATTGAAAGAGCAATTGATTTGCATTCGCAAGAGCCATCTGAGAAAGCAGGTCAAGCAAAAGATATGGCTGCTGCCGGTGTGTTGATAGCTGCCATATCTTCATTGATAATAGGCTGTATAATATTTATACCCAAATTGCTTGTAAAATTTTGAATGTGTGTTTTATTGTCCGTTTGCAAATATCTTGTCCTTTTTATATTTTATGCTTACTGTTTTAGGTGCTTCAATTTGTAAAGCCGGTTCTCCTCGATATTCAACAAACCCATCTTGTGATCCATTGATCTCTAGGTTTTCTAATACAGAAACATAAGCTTCACCAGAATCAGTAATGTTGATTTTACACTTTTTAGTGATAAACGCTGATGACTGTATGGAAGCTTCATCTTTTAAACATATTGAAAATTCATTGCATAAGCCTGAAAGCTTTACTACAGCCATATCAGAAGCGTTGCAACTCAATTTATCAGATGTAATATCAAGATTTAGGTCGGCTTCATCATGTATCGTACAACCCAAAGCTGTAAAATTCCCTTCAATATTTACTTTTCCTTTTCCATAAACATTAAAGTTGAAATCTGATGCACTCACTCCTAATTTCAGTGCTGATGCGGATGTTTCCATATACAGATCTAATTTTCTAAATTTACTTAAAAGCTTGACATTTGCTATCCCTGAAACGGTGATTTTATTTAACTCTTTAACGGTAACAAATACATTCATTAATGTCCCTTTCTTTGATTTATGATAGCAAAAAACATAAAGGCATCCATTAACAACATTTGATACAATATTGTTAATATATTTTTCAGTTGCTTCGATGATTATTTTCTGCGCAGACCCTTCAACAATAAATACATTGAAATTTTCATCAATGCTTATACTCTGAAATTCCGGAACAACCTTTTCGGTTGAAATGATTTTTGTAAGGTCGTCTTTACCTTGACCTCTGATGTAGAGCGATATTACACAGAGTGTGAATAACAATACTATACTTCTTATTATTCGTTGTATATTTTTTTTCATAACTGTAAATTTTAGCGTTTATACTTGTCATTTTTTATTTACAGTTTAAAGCTTGAGGAAGGTTTTCAGCAACCATATACAATCTTTTCCTATACTCTAAACTGTTGTGATTTTTTTATTTGTTTAGAGTAATTAGAACTTCGCCGGCAGAACTTCAATTACAATATTTTTAACTCATCATTTGCGGTATATACGCAATTTACTTTTATAAGTTGCATGAAAACCTTATTTTTATTGATATTGAAGTGATTTTTTTGTTTTGGATGATTTTGTGATTTTAGATTAACCATCTCAAGAAGATAAACATTCCTCCGGCAATTAAAATTGTTACTGGAATTGTAATTACCCAGGCAATCAGAATATTTTTAATCGTGCTGTATTGTAGGTTTTTTAGCCCTCCTGAATAGACCATAGTACCGGCAACACCTGAAGAAAGAACATGTGTGGTACTTACCGGCAAACCAAATAATGAAGATATCCCAATTGTACTGGCAGCAATCATGCCTGAGCTTGCGCCTTGTGCATAACTTAAATGTGTTTTTCCAATTTTTTCTCCGATTGTAACTACAATCCTTTTCCAGCCTACCATAGTTCCAAGACCCAGAGAAACTGAAATCATTAAAATTACCCACCATGGAGCATATTCAGTATATGTTTTTAATTCACTTACATTTTTTATAAAGTGATTCACTTCTTTTTTTGTAAGATTTAAACAAGCACAGTTTGCACATGATTGACACTTAAAAAACTTTTCTGAAAGCTTGCCAATTGTAAGTATACTTTTTCTAACCTTGAAGCGCTCTGAATAAGGTATCTCTTCTGGACCAACAGATTTATCTAAAATATTTTGAATTAGTATGGTATTCTTTCTTAACTCGGTGAAAATATTTTTGTCGCTTGCAACTAATTTGTTCGTGTCTATCCTTGTAAGATATTTGTCTATATGATGAATATTCCCATCCATGTTTGTTGTGTTTTTAGTTGCATCAAGAGCAAATTGTGCAGGGAGGAATGCAATTAAAATAATCATTAATAGACCAACTCCTTTTTGTCCATCGTTTGATCCATGCGAAAAACTTATGCTTGTGCAGGTAACAACCATAATAAGACGAATCCAAAATGGCGTTCTTCGGTTGGGGTTCGGTTCTTTGAAAAATCTTTTTCGTTTAACTGTCCGGTTTAATATTAACATTAGCAGCATGGCCAAACCAAATCCAACCATTGGTGAGATTAGTA
>JAVHQG010000198.1:0-3311 GCA_036171035.1 Bacteroidales bacterium | reverse complement strand
AGCTTGTGGGTTGTTTAACGAAAAAATCGGACATTATGGACAGACACTAATTATTCTATTTTAGAAATCAATACCAACAAAATAGCATATTTTCAATCTGCAATCGTTAATTACACATTGAACGCAGTCGAAATACATGTTAGTTTTATTATTGAGTCCACTCCGAAAAGTCTTTTAACCCCTAAATCCCCTAAAGGGGACTTTAAAGGCACACTGATTTTCAGCGATTTCCCTTCAGGGATCAAGGGCAAAAAATCGCTGGAAAATATTTTTTGGACTTTTCGGAGTGGACTCATTATTCTATAATTTTTTTAATGCCTCTAAATTTGCTTTTAACAATGTATTCAAATCTTCTTCAGAGTGTGCTTCAGAGATAAACATGGTTTCGAATTGCGAAGGTGCTAGAGAGATACCATTTTCCAGCGATAAATGGAAAAATTTTGCATATTTTTCTTTGTCACTTTTCATCACTTCGTCAAATGATTCGAGTTTATCTGCATCATTAAAAAATAATGTAATCATTGATCCTACACGGTTTACAACACCTTTTACGCCTGTTTTTTTTAGGTTTTCAATGAATCCTTTTTCAACTTTCTCAGCTTTTTGTTCCAGTTTTTTATAGAAGGCGGGTGTTGAATTCAGATAGTTCAATGTAACCAGTCCTGCCGTCATTGCCAATGGATTTCCAGATAATGTGCCTGCCTGATAAACAGGACCAATGGGGGCAAGCATATCCATAATATCTTTACGACCGCCATATGCACCAACAGGTAGGCCGCCACCAATGATTTTTCCAAGTGTAGTTAAATCGGGAGTAACATTGTAATATTCCTGTGCACCGCCTTTTGCCAAACGAAATCCTGTGATTACTTCATCAAAAATCAAGAGTGCACCGTGCTTTTTAGTGATGTCTCGTAATCCTTGAAGAAATCCTTTGTTTGGAGCTACAACGCCCATATTTCCTGCAACAGCTTCAACAATTACAGTGGCAATGCAGTCCTTATGTTCTGCAAATAATTGCTCAACCGATATAAGATTATTATATTCTGCAATCAGTGTATCTTGTGCGATGGATTTTGTAACCCCCGGACTATCGGGCAACCCTAGTGTAATGGCACCGGATCCGGCTTTGATGAGGAAACTGTCTCCATGTCCATGATAACAGCCAGCAAATTTGATTATTTTGTCTCTTCCTGTAAATCCTCTGGCAAGCCTTATGGCACTCATGGTTGCTTCTGTTCCGGAGCTAACCATACGAACTTTTTCAATCGATGGAACCATTTTACAAATGAGTTCTGCCATTTCTGATTCCAGAATGGTCGGAGCGCCATAGCTGGTTCCTCTTTTTGCAGCATCTATCAGGGCATTTACAATCATATCTGGTGCATGACCTAAAATCATTGGACCCCAAGAACCTACAAAATCAATGTAGGTATTCCCATCAATATCTTCTATGCGTGATCCTTTTGCCTGTTTGATGAATATTGGGCTTCCTTTAACGCTTTTAAAGGCTCTGACAGGTGAGTTCACCCCTCCGGGAATTGATTCACATGCACGTTGAAATTCTTTTTTGCTTTTTGCTATATTCATAATTTTTTTATTAATCTACAAATGCTTCTTTAATTACTGCTTTTACTTTTTTCGATTCTTTTTCGGTTAATTTATCTAGTATTTTTACGATTCTTTGCTTATCTACTGTTCTGATTTGATCCAAAACAATCCAACCTTTTTTATGATTGTGAATGGTCTCAACTCTTGTTGGATATGCTTTTGACTGACTTGTCAAAGGAGCAATTACAATTGTTTCTAAACAATTATTCATTTCATCAGGTGAAATAATTACACTTTGTCTTGTTTTTCGTATCTCACTACTAATTGTGGAATCAAGGCAAACTAACACAATTTGATATTGTTTTAATCCCATTCCCATCCTTCAAAATTTTCATCTTTAAAAACATCTGGCATTAAAAGATTATCATCTCCATTTTTATGCATGGCTTTAAATGCCTTTTCCCAATTTTTTCTAGGTGTAACAGCGGTAGGCTTTAAAATGATATAACTTTTTTCAAGGATTAATTCAATTGTATCTTTGATATTATATTTTTCAAGTATGGTTTTACTTAATCGAAACCCTTTAGAATTGCCTATTTGTATGATTGATAGTTTCATGAAAAATTTTATATTGTAATTACAAAGTAATAACAATTTATAGATATATCAAAACGAAACTTATTATTTTCTTAAAATTTTTGCAATTGCCTTGGCATGATAGGTAATGATGATATCGGCACCGGCTCTTTTGATTGAAGTAATAATTTCCATCATCACACGATTTTCGTCAATCCAGCCATTGGCGGCAGTTGCTTTCACCATTGAAAATTCACCGCTTACATTGTATGCTGCCACAGGCATTCTGAATTCTTGTTTTGCACGATAAATAATATCAAGGTAACTTAATGCCGGTTTCACCATTACAATATCGGCACCTTCTTCAATATCAAGGGCGATTTCACGCATGGCTTCATCGGCATTTGCAGGATTCATCTGATACGTAGCCCTGTCGCCAAATTTTGGTGCACTTTCGGCTGCTTCTCTGAAAGGACCATAAAATCCGGATGCGTATTTAGCTGAATAAGACATAATCGGGATTTTATTAAATCCGTTGGCATCGAGAGCTTTGCGGACAGTTGATATACGGCCATCCATCATATCACTTGGGGCAATCATATCGGCACCTGCTTTTGCAAGGGATACAGATTGTTTTGCAAGAATTTCAATGGTCATATCATTGTCCACATCTCCGTCAACAATAGGCCCGCAGTGACCATGGCTGGTATATTCGCAATTGCAAACATCAGCAACGATAAACAGTTCGGGAATTTCTTTTTTTAATGCACGAATAGCACGTTGTACTATGCCATTGTCCTCGCATGCCACCATTCCGTCATCATCTTTATGCTCAGGGATACCAAACAGTAATACTGATTTCACACCAAGCTCAACAATGCTTTTGCATTCTTTCACCAAATTATCTATTGATAACTGTGAATTTCCGGGCATGGAGCTGATAGGATTATTTACTTTTTCGCCAGGACATACGAAGAGCGGCATAATTAGGTCATCAACCGAAACGGTGGTTTCTGTAACCATTTTACGTACTACGGGGCTGTAACGCAGTCTGCGTAGCCTTGTTTGTGGAAATGATGCTTTATAGTTCATAATATTTATATTAAAATTTGATTATTGATTAGAGCTATTTTAACAATTTTATTTCATTTGCGATTCCTTCAATATTCGATTGCTTTGCTGTA
>JAVHQG010000197.1:0-3318 GCA_036171035.1 Bacteroidales bacterium | reverse complement strand
TAAATAGGCACTAATTATTTTATGAGCAATATCATTATTATTTTCACTGGTAACTAATATTTCTAAGACTTCTTTTCGTTTGTGACGATTCATACTCTGTGAATAAATCTTGTCGTAATACCGTAAAATAATTTCTGCCGCTTTTCCCATTTCATCATGATATATATATTCAATTGCTTGAGCAGCATTTTCAAGTCCCAGTCTTCTTTCGATACGTTTTACCCCTTCGACCAGCATTTTTTTATCGCAGTAGGTATAAGTTTCAATGAGCCGCCGTACTCTTCTTTCTATTGGAACAATAAGGTTAATGCACCGAGCCGATGACATTTGCTTAAAAAAAAGCATTGGAATAAATACACGACCAATAGCCAGACTTTCATCTTCAACATAAATAGGTTCTTCAAGATTCAATTGCATGAGTCGGGAAAATAAATCATTTTCAAATTGCTCGGTACTGGGTTGAAAAGGCATACCAATGTTCCCAAATACCGATCCTTTATGTTTGGCAATTAATTCAAGATTAAGTATTTGCTTGCTTTTCGATTCAATGACTTCAAGCAAATCTGTCTTACCTGAACCCGTCATCCCACCAATAACGATAAAGTTTATTGGGTTTGAAAATGAAGCCTGAACATAATTTCGATAACTTTTATATCCTCCTTCGAGGGTGTATGCTTTTATGCCAATAGTATTAAGCAACCATGCCATACTTTTACTGCGCATCCCGCCACGCCAACAATGTAGGAGTGTTTCTTTCCCTTGTGCCAAATTTAATGCCTGATCGGCATATACTTTCATTTTTGGTCCAACCAGTTCTAACCCTTTCATTATTGCATCCGAAGATCCTTTTTGCAAATAAAGCGTACCGATAATGGAACGTTCTTCATTAGAAAACAAAGGAAGATTGAATGCCCCCGGTATATGCCCGCGATCAAACTCAGAAGGTGACCTGACGTCTATGACTGACATTGTTCTGCTTTTTTCCAGAAATTCTGTGATGCTTAGCTTAAAATCTCCCATAGAAAGAACTAAATATATCAGAGCAAAGTTAATTCTTTTGAGCAAATCACTTAATATTTTATTTTCATATTTTTAATTTTTTTAGGAAGACTAAAAAAGACAATTTACTTCTTATTCGATTTAAAATCTATTGATTATATAATTGTATTGCGTAATTTTGAGCGATTGAATCAATCCATACAAATGATTAAAGCAGTAATAATATTTCTTTATCTGATTTCATTTTCGTACGCTTATTCACAGACACAGGGAAGTGGTGTAATACGCGGACAGATTATTGATAAGATGAGCCGTATGCCATTAATAGGAGCAAATGTTATTCTACTTGATTCTGCAAATTTTAAAGGTTCTTCTACAGATAATAACGGTTATTTCAGAATTGAAAATATACCTGTAGGCAGGGTAAAAATAAAAGCATCGTATATTGGATATAAAGAAATAATAGTACCGTTAATGACACATTCTGTAAAAGAAGTTGTGATATTAATTGAAATGGAAGAGTCCGTTGTAACTACAAAAGAAGTTACCATCCATGCAAATGTAGAAAAAGATGTTGTACTAAATAAAATGACGACAGTGAGTGCACGCTTATTTACTGTTGAAGAAACCAATCGCTACGCCGGTAGTATGAATGATCCATCGCGTATGACAAAAAATTTTGCCGGTGTGATGGGTAGTGATGAAACCCGAAATGATATTATCATTCGTGGGAATGCTCCTTCCGGACTTCTTTGGAGGCTTGATGATGTGGACATTCCAAACCCAAATCATTTTGCAAGTCAAGGCACATCAGGTGGATTAATGAGCATTCTTAATAACAACACATTATCAAATTCAGATTTTATGTCGGGCGCATTCAATGCTGAATACAGCAATGCTTTGTCTGGAGTTTTCGACTTAAAAATGAAAACAGGAAACAACGAAAAGCATGAATTTACAACAGAATTCAGCATAAACGGACTAGAAATCGGAGCAGAAGGACCACTAACAAAAAAACATAAAGCATCCTATTTAATACATTACAGATATGCTGATTTTACATTGATTGATCGCATGGTAGATTTAGGTATAAGTGGAATCCCTTCGCTTCAGGATCTATCGTTTAAATTAAATTTTCCAATACATAAAGGAACGATTTCAATCACAGGAATTGCAGGAATCAGTAACCTTTCAATGAATCATAAAGAGGCAGATACCTCCGATTTTGCATACAACGGAAAACCGGAAGATCTTTATATCGGCTCTGATATGGCGACTTCAATTGTTACTTACACTTGGTTTATGAGCACTACAGCTTATTCGAAATTTATTTTATCAGGATTTTTTGCACGTGTAAGAAATAAAATTGATACCATAAATAATAATGGAACAGCTATCACTACATATAAGGATTATTCAGCAGAAGAAAGACTTTCAGTAAAATATATTTTCAACAAAAAATTTAGTAGCAGGCTTTCCACCCGTGCTGGTATTACGGCTGATAAAATGATGTTTGCATTGAATGCAAACTTTTATAATAACACACTGAATGCTTATCAAACAATCATTTCAGACGAAATAAAATTATCGGAAGGTCCAGTTTTAGCAAGTATTTATAATCAGTGGTTGTATAAATTCTCTGATCGTCTTACAGTAAACACAGGATTTAATTCAATGTATTTTGAGTTAAATAAATCAGTTGCTATTGAACCTAGAGCAGGTTGTTCATGGGAAATTAATAACCTGCATAAATTAAGTTTGGGCTATGGTTTGCACAGCCGCTTGCAACCAATAATTACTTATTTCAGTAAGTCAATTCAACCAAATGGTTCTTATCTGCAAACCAATCTTAGTCTTGATTTTTCGAAAGCTCACCATCTGGTATTCAGTCACGATTGCCGGATTACGGAAAACATGCGGTTAAAAACAGAATTATATTATCAATATCTGTTTAATATCCCTGTAGAATCGCATCCATCTACATTTAGCATGATTAATACCGACTTACTGAATACAGACTATGAATCTCTTATTCAGGATAGCCTTAAAAATAAAGGAACAGGGACAAATTATGGAATTGAAATTACCTTGGAGAAATTTTTTGGCAAAGGGTATTATTATTTAGCAACTGTTTCTTTGTATGAATCAAAATACAGGGGTAGCGATGCAATTGAAAGAAACAGTGTTTTTAATGGAAATTACATATTCAATTTTTTAATTGGTAAAGAATATAAATTATCAAATCAGTGGACGATAATTGCAGATTTTAAAGTAACTTACAGCGGCGGAAAACGCTATACTCCCATTGATTTGCAAAAG
>JAVHQG010000196.1:0-3318 GCA_036171035.1 Bacteroidales bacterium | reverse complement strand
GAAAGCCTCATTATTGACATTTTCTTATCTAACACTGAATTTTCTTACAGGAACTATTTACTATTCTGTTTAAATTTCATACCCTTTCGGGTATATATTTTGGAATGAAACTTATTGTAATAGCATTATTGTATTGAATATCAATCAGTTAATTTAAAATTCAAAATCATGTTTGCAAAATGTATGAAAATTTGAATAAAAAAATTGATCTATATCAAAAATTATTGCTATATTGCAAAGCAACATCAATTGTGGTCAACCCTTACTTGTTTAAAAAATTTTAGAAAATTGTATTTAACCTATTAACTTTATGTAAATTGGGTAAAAATACACAGCGTGTTGAGAAACATTTTTTTAATTCTTTCGTATGACTCCTTATAATTGTCATGATTTATGGGAAAAGTTTTAATAAATATTGAAATTGCAAATCATTCAGATGAGATTTTAGCAAAAAATAATGCTTTTCCGTTTTATAAAATTCGTAAAATGCAAGTTGAAAAAGTATTGGTTGATACTGGTGCAACAACTCTCTGTTTACCAAAAAACATATTGGAACAACTTGGATTAATTGAACTTCGGAAAGTGGTTGTTAATACTGCAACAGGCGATTATGTAACGAGCATATATGAAGATGTGAAATTAACTGTAAATGGTCGTTCAGCACTGGTTGAATGTATTGAAATTCCTGATGGAAGAACTCCTTTACTCGGTGTGATTCCTATGGAAATATTAGGGCTTGAGGTTGATGTAGTAAAACATGAGTTAAAATTATTACCTGATTTTGATGCAGGCACGTATTTGTTGGCATTGTAATAAAAATATTTATTGTTACTCAGAGCGATTATTAAAGAATTAAGATAGCAGGTTCACAAATTAGTTTACAAAATGGAAACTCTTTCTATAAATACCAAAGCTTTAAACATGACTGATGAGGAGTTTTTTAACTTATGCAGTCAGAACAGAGATTTAAGAATTGAAAGGGATGCATACCAGCAAATTTTTATTATGTCGCCAACAGGATTTATAACCGGAAACAGAAACGCTGAGATTTTAGCGCAATTAATAAACTGGAATAATAATGAGAAAAAAGGGTATATTTCAGATTCCAGTACCGGTTTTATTCTTCCAAGCGGAGCTATGCGATCCCCCGATGCAGCCTGGATTTTAAAAGAATCTATGGATAAGTTGTCCATACAGGAAAAAGAGCGATTCCCTCATATTTGCCCCGACTTCATAATTGAAATCCGTTCAAAGTCTGACGCATTGAAAGAGCTTCAAAACAAAATGCAGGAATGGATTGATAATGGCTGCCGCCTGGGCTGGCTCATTGATTTTGAAAATAAAATTTCATATATATACAAACCCGTACAAGAAGTTACAGAACAAAGTTTTGATAAGAATTTAAACGGAGATGATGTATTGCCGGGATTTGAGCTGGAGTTGAAAGTGATAAATTGAATAATAAAATTTGTGAATAAAATATATTATGTACACAACAATCACAAAAAAAAATATTAATGATTTCAAGCTTCTTGAAGAAGGAGAATTTTGCCAATTAATAAATGGAGAACTGATTATGACGCCAGCACCTTCTTTTAAACATCAAAAAGTTTCTGCACAGATATTTATGCAGATAAATTCTTTTGTACAAAAACAACAGTTAGGGGATGTGCTTTATGCTCCGGTAGATGTATTTTTTGATGATGAAAATGTTTTTGAACCAGATATTCTTTTTGTTTCAAAAGAGCGGTTTGGTATTATCCATGACGATGGCATTCATGGCGCACCCGACTTAATCATTGAAATTATTTCCGTTACCAGCGGATATCACGACACCAAAACAAAGAAAAGAATTTACGAAAAATACGGCGTTAAAGAATATTGGATTGTGGATCCTGCTGACCTTGAAGTTATAGGGTTTAAGAGCCAGAATGGGCAGTTTTTCGAGTTTTTTAAAAGTACTGGTTCTTTCACAATTGATTTATTGAAATTGGATATTGAACTGAAATAGTAAAAATTTAAAATAAATAACCATGAACACGCAAACAATAACCATAGATTTCCCTTCAGATATATTAATTACTCTGAACAAGAATGAAACTGAACTAAAGAAAGATATTAAAATTTCTTTAGCAATCAGGTTATATGAATTGCAGAAATGTACGATTGGGAAAGCATCTCAAATTGCCGAATTATCACGTTATGACTTTGAAACAATATTATCCGAAAATAGAGTCTCTATTTCCAATTTGACGATAAATGATGTGATGAACGATTATCAAAAGTAAAATGAATGAATAATAAAACAGTCAGAAAATGGGAACTACTACAAAACGGTTTATAGTAAAAAAATCGAGAGAAGCGAATAAAAAGATTGTGATTCAATTCTTGATTGACTCTGGGGCTGTTTATAGTTTGGTTCCTAAGGAGCATCTTAGTACACTCGGCATTAAACCATATAAAACGCTCGATTTTGCTTTAGCAGATGGAAGCACAATTACCCGTCAGGTGGGTGATGCTTATTTTGAATACAATGGCGAGGGAGGTGCCGCACCGGTTATTTTTGGCGAAAACGGTGACAAACCCTTGCTAGGAGCTACAGCCCTTGAAAGTTTAGGTTTGGTTTTGAACCCTTTTAAAAGAGAATTATTTCCTATGCGAATGTTAATGATTTAAAAAAATAAGAATATTTCAACTATGCAAACGCTCACAATTAAAATAAACGATAATGAAAATGTAGAATTTCTTATTCAGCTTTTGAGCAAATTCAATTTTGTTGCTGAAATAAAAAAATCTAATGGAAAATCTAATATTTCTGATGATTCTTCTATTCTATGGGCAACAGGAAAAGCATCTATTTCTGATTTTGCAGGAATTTGGGAGAAATCGCCGAAAACACTCAAACAAATACGCGAAAAAGCATGGAAAAGAAACTCGTAATGTGCGATACAAATATTTTTATTCATTGGTTTAATAATCATAATGAAACTATCAATAGAATTGAAAAAATTGGTCTTGATTGTATCGTCGTTTCTATTATCACTGTAATGGAACTTGTTGAAGGTGTTGACAACAGTGAGCAGTTAAACAAACTGAAGAAAAAAATAAAAAATTATCACATGATAGGGTTTAACAATAAAGTTTCAGAATTATCACTTGAACTTGTTGAAAAGTATAAGTTAAGTAACAATTTGCAAATTCCCGATGCAATAATCGGAGCAACAGCAATTGTTCATAAAATACCATTGTTTACATACAACATAAAAGATTTTAAATTTATGCCAAATATTAAGTTGATTTGAATATTATACAATATAC
>JAVHQG010000195.1:0-3318 GCA_036171035.1 Bacteroidales bacterium | reverse complement strand
AAATGTTGTTTTATTTTCAAATTGACTGATTTTCAAATTTCCAAATAGGTCTGTAAAATCTGGTAACATAGCCTGTTGTATGCGTTTGGCGTAGTTGATGCTGTCAGAAATTTCTTGATATATTTCTTCGATATGTTCTTTTTGTTCGGTTACTGTATCGCGTTGTGCCGAAATTTCATCGCGTTGAGTTTCGATGATGTTTTTTTGTCGGCGAGTGATACGTAATGATCGGAATATTAAAACAGCAAAAGAGAGAACCAGCAGCAATCCAAAAATTGTAAATCCAATAACCATTTTTTGTCGCTTACTTTCAGCCTTTTGTTTGGCTATTACAAGATTTGATATTTCCATTGCTTTACTGTGCGCAACACTGTCGGCTGCCGCTTTTTTCCCATATTCATATCGGGCTTGTTGCTTTTGTGTATTCTTATAATTTTCTTTATTTGCAACTTTGTTTAGCATGATAATTTCTTCGTTAAAATAATTAAATGCTTTTTTGTAATCGCCCTGTTTTTGGCAGATTGTTTTTAACATACCGGCAGCTTTTCCAATATTATCGGGAAACCCCAATTCTTTGCTTAAGGAGTAAGCTTTTTCAGCAAAGTTTTTTGCTTTGGGTATATTATTTTGGGCAAAATAAATGCTGCCAATATTGATAAGAGAATAGACCAGTCCTTTTTTATCGCCAATTTCATTTTCAATGGATACGCTCTTGTCATAGTATTCTAATGCTTTTGCCATTAATGAATCGATTCCGGAAAGATCGTGTATATTTTGTTTATGAAAAGCAAGTGCTTTATATATGCCACCAATGTTGATAAGCGTGTAAACCAATCCCTGTTTGTCTCCAATTGATTCTTGAATTTTCATGCTTCTGTTATAATAGTTTATTGATTTTGGTATGTCTCCTTTGTTGTTATAAATATAGCCAATGTTGTTTAAAGAAGTAGCCACTCCTGACAAATCATGAATATCTTCATAAATTTTCAAACTTTTATTGTAATATTCAATTGCCTTTGGAACATCGCTCTGGTTTTTATAAAGTACACCAATATTGTTAAAAGATTCGGCTAATCCTAGTTTATCACCTAGCTCTTCACGTATTTTAATACTCTTGGAATAGTAATCCAATGCGTTAGAGACATCGCCCTGATTGTTGGATAAATATCCGATATTGTTATATGAATTAGCAAGATATTTTTTTACTTTTTTAACAATTAACGCTGAAGGATGAGTTGCCAAATTTTTTTCAGCAATTGTCCTCATTTGTTGGTTATATTCTGGCCATATTTTATCATTACTTTCTTCCTCAACCATAATATTAAGCAGACGCAATCGAGTGGTATCATGATTTGCGGTTTGGACAGCTTTTTTTAAGGAATCAATGACTTTATTGGTTTGTGCGTATATGTTTGGCTGAAGAGCAAAACAGGTTATTATGATTAATATAAGTTGATATATTTTCATCTTTTTTAATAATTATTGGTTCGTTATTAAGAATCACTAATTCTTAAATTCTTATTCCTATTATTGTGATATCATCAATTTGCTCTCCGTTGCCAATCCATGTGGTGAGAGTGGTTTCAAGGGTTTGTTGTTGATTGACCATTGGTTGTGGGCTATTAGTTATTAGTAGGTTTTTGAGATTTTTAGTCAGAAATTTTCTCTCTTTTTCTCCGCCAAACTGGTCGGCCATTCCATCGGTAAAAGTATAAATCACATCACCCTTTTGCAATTGAAATTCATGTTGTGAAAATAGTTGTTGGTCTTTATCGTGTTTGCCAACCGGCATCTTATCGGGGCTTAATTCTATGAGTGCATTTTCTCTGACAATCCAGATAGGATTATTTGCCGCAGCGTAAGTGAATTTTTGATGAGCAAAATCAAAGCAAATTAAACTTGCATCCATGCCATCTTTTCCACCGTTTGCGCTACCATCTTTTTTGAGGCGTTCAATAATGGTTTTACGAGTATGATTGAGTATTTCCGAAGGGTTACACAAATCTTGTTCAATTGCTTTTTCAAGCGATGTAATATTTAAAATACTCATAATTGCGCCAGGCACTCCATGCCCGGTACTATCGGCAGTAACTAAAATAAAATTGCCATTGCTTAATTTATTTGCCCAATAAAAATCACCACTAACCACATCTTTAGGTTTGAAAAAAATAAAATATTCTTTCAAATTTTGATTTAACAATTCATCTGTAGCAAGAAAGCTCCGCTGTATTCTTTCAGCATAATTAATACTATCGGAAACATCTTTGTAAATTTTTTCAATGTGTTCTTTTTGGTTTATTACCAAATCACGCTGTGCTTCAATTTCATCACGTTGGGCAGCAATTTCCTCGTTTTGGACATTTAGTAAATTGTTTTTTGCTTCAACTATTTGTTTTTGTTTTTCAAGTTGTTTTTGAAAATATAGTTCATCGGATTTCACAAATTGTGTAAAAATAAAAACCATAATAAAAGCAACGATTAATGTTGGAAAATAATAGATAGAGACTTCCGGCATGGGATAAATAGCGTCATATTTGATGAAATAATATTTTAAAAGAATAAAGGAAATAGCTATTAATACAGAGAAAGAATAGATTGTTTTTTTACTTTTAAAAAAATAAATAACAACATAAAAAACTGGTATCAAAAAGTATTCATTACCAGGATAGTGCCCGAATAAAATGCATAACATAACAATTTGTAAGATGGATGTTGATACATTAAAGATTCTACTTTCGTAATATTTTTTTTGATGATTCAAATAAAGTGAAAGTGCCGATAATAAGAAACAAAAAATATCTAAAATAGGGGCAAACACTGCTGTTTTAAGAGCTATATGCACAGAGGCATAACTGATATTTATTATAGCGGTAAATGCATATGTAATATTTGAAATTCTAATTTTTTTAATATCAACGATATTTAAGGTCTCGTTAACTCCTAAGTTTTTTATTTTATTAAAAGTAGAAATTATCATAAATTAAATTCTTATTCCCATTATTGTAATATCATCAATTTGCTCTCCATTGCCAATCCATTTATTAATCGTAGTTTCAAGCAATTCTTTTTGATCAGCAATTGGTAATTGGCAATTAGCTATTAGTAAATTTTTGAGATTTTTTGAAAGAAATTTCTTACGGTTTGAACCACCAAATTGATCTTCGTATCCATCACTCATCAAGTAGATTGTATCGCCTTTTTGAAGCTGATAGGTGTGATTTTCAAATGGGTTCATCCTATCGTGAATACCAATGGGCATCTTGTCTCCCTTTAGTTCATAAAATTTTGAATTTTGAATTTTGAATGATAAATATTTTT
>JAVHQG010000194.1:0-3318 GCA_036171035.1 Bacteroidales bacterium | reverse complement strand
TCCACTCCGAAAAGTCCAAAAAATATTTTCCAGCGATTTTTTGCCCTTGATCCCTAAAGGGAAATCGCTGAAAATCAGTGTGCCTTTAAAGTCCCCTTTAGGGGATTTAGGGGTTAAAAGACTTTTCGGAGTGGACTCAATTATAGAATTTTGCCTATTTTTATAAGATTAAAATAGGATTAAAATTGAGCCTTGTCCGGTAAGTTTTATTTTTGATTTGTTATTGTAAATTAGATAATGAAAAAATGAAAAAGAATTATTTAAGTATTCAGTTCCTGATAGCAGTTTTTTCACTGTTGATGATTTTTTCTTTTGGCTGTAGCAGAAGTCAGAAGAAAGAACATAAATATGAAAAGATAAAAATTAAAACAAATGTAACTGAAAAAAAAGTAGAAAATAATAGTAATGCCATTGCTGTTTCCCCTCCTCCTTTTTCAGATGGTATTTTCCCATGTACAGATTGCCATAAAGATATAAAACCAAACCCTGTCAGAAGAAAACTTACAGAGATGCATGATGATATTGACAATATTTTTCATCATGACAGTGAAAACAGGTGGTGCCTGGATTGTCATGATTTGCAATGCAGGGATTCTTTGAAACTGGCAAACGGAAAACGATTGGATTTTAAACAGTCTTATAAGCTATGCGGACAGTGTCATGGAGATAAATATCGTGACTGGAAAGTTGGTGTGCATGGAAAACGTACAGGTGAGTGGAATGGGAAGAAACAGTACCTGCTTTGTGTAAATTGCCATAATCCTCATTCCCCTAAATTTAAACAACTGAAACCCCTTCCGCCCCCGACAAGGCAGGAGGACATTCACTAATGATACAATAAAAATAAATATATGCAAAATCAGGACAGTAATTCAAGAAGAAATTTCTTAAAAAAGATACCACTGGCATTAGGGTCAGTTATTTTTCTTTCAGGTTTTAAATCTGAAAAAACAAACAATAATATTGTTGAACAGAAATATAAAACATTATCGGATTATGAAATGAACAATATTATCAGGAATGAAAAATTTCCTGTAGAGCTTTTTTTAAACCCATCGCCTGCGCCTAGGGAAAAATAAGGAACAGATTCAAAATATTGATAGTAATTTAAGTAACGTATGCAAGAAGAAGAAAATAATAATTCCAGAAGAGATTTTTTGAAAAAGGCATCTGTACTGGCAGTTGGAACTGCTGCTATTGCAGGTTGCACCTCACAGGAATTTCATGAGTATTTCCAGAAAAATTTCAAGGCATTAACAATGGAAGAAAAGGATGAAATTGTGAAGGGTCTTGAAGATAAATACTCCAAGAAATATGGTAAAAAGTTTACTGTATCTGACAAACCGGCTACAGAAGGGATTTTGTTCGGATATGCACTTGATGTATCAAGGTGCATCGGTTGCAGAAGGTGCGTGTATGCCTGTGTGGGTGAAAACAACCAGTCACGAGACCCTCAGATTCATTGGATACAGGTGCTACAGATGGAAAAGGACAAAGGGATTGATTTATCTGAAGCAGATGTTCATTATAATCCGGATCTTGTACCGCAGGAAGGGCATTTTTATTTTCCGGTTGCATGCCAGCAATGCAGAAACCCTCAATGTGTGACGGTTTGCCCTGCAAAGGCAACATGGCAGGAACCTGATGGAATTGTTGTGATAGATTATAACTGGTGCATCGGTTGCAGGTATTGCATGGCTGCCTGTCCCTATGGAGCAAGGCATTTTAACTGGGGAGAACCAAATGTTGACAATGAAGAAATTAACCCTGAAACCCATTATCTGGGAAACAGACCAAGACCAAAAGGGGTTGTTGAAAAATGTACTTTCTGTATACAAAGAACAAGAGAAGGAAAGTATCCTTCCTGTGTTGAAATTTGTCCGGTAGGAGCAAGGAAATTTGGGAATCTGCTGGATCCGGATAGTGAAATACGCTACATTCTTGAAAATAAAAGAGTATATGTGCTAAAAGAAGAACTAAATACACAACCGAAATTTTATTATTTCTTCGGTATTTAAAAGATGTTTTTATTTACAATCAATGGATAATATTAATAACAAAATATAATTTAAATTATGAATCTATTGCGATTTGCACTCGGAAGTTTTAAAATAGTCATAAAGGGCGGCAGAACTTATTATGCAGGTATTTTCTTCTTGTTTTTATTAATGTTGTGGGGAGGTTATGGTTATTTCGGACAGTTAAAAGATGGTTTGATCCAGACCCACATGCGCGATTCAGTTTCATGGGCATTTTACATCGGTAATTTCACTTTTCTTGTAGGGGTTGCAGCAGCTGCAGTCATGCTGGTTATTCCGGCTTATATCTACAATTGGAAGCCCATTAAAGAAATAGTTATTTTTGGTGAAATACTGGCAATTTGTGCTGTTATAATGTGTTTGACATTTATTATGGTTGACATAGGAAACCCCCAAAGATTCTGGCATATGCTGCCGTTTGTGGGAACAATGAATTTTCCATCTTCCATCCTATCGTGGGACTTCTTTGTGCTGAGTACTTATTTTACGATTAACCTGGTTGTTGTTACTTATTTATTATACCAGCATTTTTACAAAAAGGAATATAAGAAATCTATTGTTTTACCTTTGGTACTCTGTAGTATACCTGCTGCTATTGCTATTCATACAGTTACAGCATTCCTGTACAATGCCCTGCCTGGCCGTCCTTTTTGGAACAGTGCATTATTGGCACCGAGGTTTCTTACAACTGCATTTTGTTCAGGTCCGGCTATTTTAATTTTAGTTTTCCAAATACTCAGGAAGAATACCAAATTTGAAATTAAAGATGAAGCTATTTTTAAAATTGCTGAATTGATGGTATATACTATGTTTATTTACTTGTTCTTTACTTTAGCCGAACTTTTTAAAGAATTTTATTCAGGAACCCATCATCTGGTTTATTGGAAATATTTGTTGTTTGGTGTTGAAAAAAACAGGGAGATTGTTATTTACAGCTGGGGTTCAATGATACTGGGCACGATAGCATTCATTTTATTTTTAAACCCTAAAACAAGAAAAAATTTATTTACATTAAATATCGGTGCAGTATTAATCTATTTCAGTGTATATTTTGAAAAAGGGATTACCCTTATCATTCCCGGATTTACCCCCGATGTATTAGGTCAGTATTACTTTTATTCACCTTCTGAAACTGAAATCAGGACTGCAATAATGATATTCTCCGGAGGTGCTTTATTATTTACCTTCTTGTCGAAAATAGCAATTGCAATTTTATTTGAAGGGTTTAGTTTTGAAAGTATCAAGAAAAAAAATGCTCTTATTGAAAATACTAACTAAC
>JAVHQG010000193.1:0-3352 GCA_036171035.1 Bacteroidales bacterium | reverse complement strand
ATGAGGCTTTCGTAGTTTTGAAAATCAAGGAGTTTACTTTTGTAAATGACTGTTTCCAAAACTAGAGTAACGAAATTATTGGCGTTTTCTTGCTGACACTAATGTAGAACACTTTTATTTGTTGCGAAATCTCATGATGTAAACAGTAGTGCTGCGTAAAGCTACTGTATTTCCAAATCTTTTTTTTGTGTCTTTGTAAGCTTTTTGGCTACAAGCAAGTATGAATTGTCAATCCACTCTTTAATCAACTTATCGGGCACACTCCCATCTATAGCAACGGTATTCCAGTGAGTCTTGTTCATATGGTAACCTGACTTGACACATGGATATTGCTCGCGTAATTCAATTGCTTTTTCAGGATCACATTTTAAGTTCACGCTTAATGCAATTTCGTCAAGACCGGTAAGTGCAAATATTTTCCCAAATACCTTAAATACAAGCGTTACATCGTCAAATGGTAATTCCTCTGTTACACCTTTTTTTGACAAACAATATGTGCGAAATTCTTCAATATTCATGTGCTTATTTTTTTTTTAATAAAATGTGATGCCTTAATGAATGCAGTGTCTGTCTCATATTGTGTGCTTGTGGTGTGATGAAATTTAATTCGTATTTAAAGAAGTTCCTTGAACGGATCCCAGAAATATTTTTTTAAATTAATAATTTTATCTTTTTCAATATTAATTCCTTCACTTTTTAGTAAATCTTCCATAACATTTGACCCACTAAAATGGTGCTTCCCTGAAAGTACTCCATTTCTGTTTACAACCCTGTGTGCCGGCACAAATTCTTTTTGTGAATGAGCACCATTCATCGCCCAGCCTACAATGCGGGCAGCTTGTGGCGAACCAAGATATGAGGCTATAGCACCATATGAAGTTACTCTTCCGTATGGAATCAGCCTTGCAACTTTATATATTTGTTGAAAAAAACTATCGCTATTTTTCATAAACAAATGTGCTTTTTCTTGTATCGCTGATTCACAATATTACTTTTGTGCAAAAATAATCAGAATTTAATTTGATGAAAAATCCTGTTGCTGTTATTTTTGATATGGATGGTGTAATTGTTGATAATAATCCATTCCATAAAAAAGCCTGGCAGATTTTCTGTACGAAATATCATTTAGAAATTAATGCCGGTGATTTGATTCAAAACGTATGGGGAAGAACAAATGAAGACATCCTGAATTTTGTTTTTCAACGAAATTTATCACACGAAGAAACGTTGAAATATGCTGCCGAAAAAGAAGCACTTTACCGAGATTTGTATAAGACAGAAATCAAACCGGTTAGTGGCTTGTTGCAGTTTTTGGAAAGCCTAAAAATAAACAACATTCGTTTGGGCGTTGCAACTTCTGCTTTGCAGGATAATTTGGATTTTGTGCTTGAGCATATTCCTATTCGACATTATTTTTCTGCAATGATTGAAGGATCACAGTTAAAACAAGGAAAGCCTGACCCGGAAGTGTATTTGAAAGCTGCTAAAGAATTAAATGTCTCTGTTGAAAATTGTGTTGCTATTGAAGATTCTTTTTCAGGAATTAAATCTGCTATTTCTGCGGGGATGATGGTTGTTGGTGTAACCACAACGCATAGAAAAGAAGAACTAAATATGACCAACTTGGTTATAAAAGATTTTACAGAAATTTCATATCAGGATATTGAAAAATTATTTAATGGAATTTGAAATTATTAATGTTTTCTTGTTTACACTATTTATAAAGATAATATATGAACAAAAAAAAAATAAAAAGCGCATTGATTTCGGTTTATCATAAAGATAATTTGAATCAGATTGTAGAAAAATTAATGCAGTTGGGCGTTAAGCTGTACAGCACTGGCGGTACAAAGGATTTTCTTGAATCAATAGGTGCCAAAGTTACTGCGGTGGAAGATATTACTTCATATCCGTCAATACTCGGAGGCAGAGTGAAAACACTGCATCCAAAAGTGTTTGGAGGTATTCTTGCCAGAAGAGAAAATTGTGGGGATATTGACCAATTAAATCAATATGAAATTCCAGAAATTGATCTTGTTATTGTTGATTTATATCCGTTTGAAGAAACCGTGGCATCAGGTGCAGCAGAGCAAGATATTATTGAGAAAATTGATATTGGCGGAATTTCTCTGATCCGCGCTGCAGCCAAGAATTTTAACGACGTAATAATTGTCCCTTCAAGAAATAATTATTCAGATCTGATTTCATTATTGAATGAAAAAAATGGATTTTCTGAAATAGCAGACCGACGTGCTTTTGCTGCTTATGCTTTTAATGTTTCATCACATTATGATACGGTAATTTTTAATTATTTTAATCAAGGGAATTCCGATTTCTTTAAACAAAGTATAACTCATTCTACCGTGTTGCGATATGGCGAAAATCCTCATCAAAAAGGATATTTTTATGGCGATATGAATGTGCTGTTTGAAAAATTGCAAGGCAAAGAAATATCGTATAATAATTTGTTGGATATTGATGCTGCGGTTAATTTAATGGCAGATTTTACACTTACTACTTTTGCCATTCTGAAACATAACAATGCTTGTGGAATTGCTTCAAGGATGCGGCTTATTGATGCGTGGAATGATGCACTTGCTGGTGATCCTGTTTCTGCGTTTGGAGGTGTTCTTATTGCGAATAACAATTTAGATAAAATTACAGCTACTGAAATTAATAAGTTGTTTTTTGAAGTAATCATTGCTCCAGGTTATGATGTTGATGCGCTTGAAATTATTAAGCAAAAAAAGAACAGAATTATTCTTGTAAAAAAGAATGCAAAATTGCCTGAATTCCAGTTTCGATCATTGTTGAATGGTGTCGTTGGACAAGATAAAGATATGAATGTGGAGCATAAAAATGATATGAAAATTATTACTGAAGTGTCTCCTTCAGAATCTGAATTCATTGATTTGGAATTTGCAAATAAAATCGTAAAACATTCAAAATCCAATACGATTGTGCTTGCAAAAAATAATCAGTTATTTGCAAGTGGGGTAGGACAGACCTCCCGGGTTGATGCTTTGAGGCAGGCAATTGCAAAAGCCTTAAGTTTTGGTTTTGATTTAAAAGGATCTGTGATGGCATCTGATGCTTTTTTCCCATTCCCCGATTGTGTTGAAATTGCTTATGAAGCAGGAATCACTGCCGTAGTTCAGCCGGGTGGCTCAATAAAAGATAAAGAATCGATTGATTATTGCAATGCACACAATATGGCAATGGTGACCACAGGCGTAAGGCACTTTAAACATTAGTGCTAAAATAATTTTGTTTTGAAACAAAAAATAGTGTTCGGTGAATTAGTTCTTGTAAGAAAACTCAGTGTCAGATAAGAAAATGTCAAGAATGAGGC
>JAVHQG010000192.1:0-16246 GCA_036171035.1 Bacteroidales bacterium | reverse complement strand
AAAAACAAAGAAAAACAAAACAAAGTGTTTTTATATCTTTGCGAGGAAATAAATATAACAAATATGAACTTTATTGAAGAACTAAAATGGCGTGGAATGATTCACGATGTGATGCCCGGGACAGAAGAATTATTGCAGTCTGGAACAACATCGGGATATATTGGGTTTGATCCAACTTCTGATTCGTTGCATGTGGGTAGTCTTGCACAAATAATGACCCTATTGCATTTTCAACGAGCGGGGCATAAACCATTTGTATTGGTGGGTGGTGCAACAGGTATGGTTGGCGACCCATCAGGGAAATCACAGGAACGGAATCTACTCAATTTTGAAACGTTGAATTTTAATCTTGCAGAAGTAAAAAAACAACTTGAGCGATTTCTCAATTTCGATTGTGGGGAAAATTCAGCAGAAATTGTAAATAATTATGACTGGTTTAAGGATATTAATTTTCTTGATTTTATTCGAGAAGTGGGTAAGCATATTTCGATCAATTATATGATGGCAAAAGACTCTGTGCAAAAGCGATTAGAGGCAGGGATGTCGTTTACCGAATTTTCATATCAGCTTGTGCAGGGATATGATTTTTATTGGTTATATACAAATCGTGATTGCAAGTTGCAGATGGGTGGTTCAGATCAATGGGGCAACATTGTTACCGGAACAGAACTGATTCGCCGAAAAGCTAATGGCAGTGCATTTGCACTTACTACGCAACTTATTTCAAAAGCTGATGGAACAAAATTTGGAAAAACAGAAAGTGGTAATATTTGGCTTGACAGAAAAAAGACTTCACCATATAAATTTTATCAATTTTGGTTGAATTGTTCTGATGAAGATACACAAAAGTACATCCGAATATTTACACTTTTTTCTAAAGAAGATATTGACACATTGGAAAAAGAGCACAAGCAAGCACCCCATTTGAGGGTTTTACAAAAAGCACTTGCAAAAGATGTTACAATCAGGGTGCATTCAGAAGACGATTGCTTGGCTGCAATTGAGGCTTCTGAAATACTCTTTGGAAAAGGAACAGCAGCATCACTTAACAAAATGGATGAAGAAACGTTTCTCTCTGTTTTTGAAGGTGTGCCACAATATCATATTCCTAAAACAGAGTTGGAAGCAGGCATTACTATTACAGATCTGCTTGCGGTTAAAACCCAGATTTTCACTTCAAAAGGTGACTTTCGTAGAACAATTATCGGTGGAGGTGTGTATATCAACAAAGAACTGATGAACTCGCCTGATACAGTAATGAATTGTTCATGCCTCATTAATCAGAAATATATTTTGGCACAAAAAGGGAAGAAAAATTATTTTTTAATTATTGTAGAATAATAGAAACTGCTAAAAACATTCAATTGAAAAAAGTCGTATTTAAAGTTGAACCACTAAATGCAAAAACTTTTTAACGGTAAATTTTGTTACATTAACTGTAAGTTTCAATGATTTTTTGCGTTAATCATCATTTCATTAGTTTTTTTAGTATCTGAAACTCCTGTTCAAGATTAGGTGTAAAAATATTTTTTCCGAGATTCTGTGCTATTTCTTTTAGCGTCCAGAACCTGCATTCATCTACTTCTTCATTATGAATATTAAATTCATTATTTGAAGAAGTGATAAACATAAAAACCAGTTCTGTCTCAACATCCGATTCCCACTTGTATGTAGAAAGATGTTGGGCTTGGAAATCTGAAAGACTAATTTCCTCACTTGCCTCTCTTTTTAAGGCAACATCAAGCGTTTCTCCTATACCAATATGTCCGCCAACAGCAGTATCCCATTTATCAGGCTGAATCAACTTTTTAGCAGACCGCTTTTGTAGTAAAATTTGTTTTTTATTATTCACTACATGGAGATGTACCACCGGATGAAGCAGGTCTTTGTTTCTATGACATTCCGATCGAGGAGCTTTGCCAATTACTTCGCCTTTATCATTTACAATTGGAAGCCATTCTTCATTCATCGTCATTTTTTTTCTTTTATATTTCTGATATATAAACTCAAATAAAAAATATCCACCAAACAATATATATAGCAAGGCGGTACTGATAAATGCCCAAGCTTCTTTCGACATAAAAAAGGCAGAATAAAAAACCAAAAGTGTATGTGCCAGAATAATAAAAAACATAATTCTAATACTTCTTGCAAAATGAGCCATCTGCGCATGATTCATTGGCATATCTTTCATATAACGCTGCGTCATACCAGCCATGATGTTTAGCTTAGAAAATGCTGAGAGCCCCAGAATAACAACAAGAATTATTTGAATGAGACCCGGTTTGAGTTTAAAAAAAATATCATTATCGAAAAGAATTGAAACAAGACCAAGAACAACAATCATTGCCGTATCAAACAATACAAATTTATCAACCCGTTTTTCTTTTAAATAAGTAAAAATAAATTGCCCTATACCAAATGATACGGCCACAATTAGTCCAATTTTTGTCCCCCATACTTCATCTGCAATAATGAAAATAATTAGTGGAATAAATCCCGGAAGAAGTTTTTTCAACAGATCGGTACGGTTCATTTTTAAAAAAATACTAATAAATTTATATTCGTGTTCGGAAAACAGTAGGCGGTTTGGTCTGATGCCAGTTACCAGTTACAAATTACTTCATAAGATTTTCAAGAAACTTTACAAATGCTTTATTGATTTTTTGGTCAAATTCAGCATGAAACTTATCAAACGTTACGACCAACTTTTTCCCTTCGGGAGTGAGTGATGAACTTCCTCCGTCTTTACCACCGCGGTTTTTTTCAAGAATAGGGAAGCCAAGTAATGCTTCAATTTTTTTTAAATTATTCCATGTTTTTCTATAGCTCAAATTCAATACTTCTGTCGCAGCAGTAAGCGATCCTTCTTTCGCAATTGCTTTTAGCAAAATCCATTTTCCATCACCCAAAATGCCATTTCCTTTTGCATCTTCAAGCCATATCTTATAATTGAGTTTTATATTCGAATAATCTGCTTTTTTTAACTGGTTCATATATCTATTATATTATTATTCGACACAAAAATAGAACTAAAATTATGTTTCAAATTGTATCAACTAATGTTTTTTGTAATTCTAATAAAATTCATGTAGGTTTGTTGTGATTTTTTAATAACTATTTTATGATCACACTTGACCAGATAAAAGATCTTACAAAACGCACAGAAGCGTTGAGGAGGTATCTTTGACGTTGATGCCAAAATTGAACAACTAAAAGAGGAAGAACTTCGCACGCAAAATCCGGACTTTTGGAACAATGCTGTTGAAGCAGAAAAGCACCTGAAACGGATTGCAATAATAAAACGCTGGGTAGAATTTTACAGCAACGCAAATACTGCTACAGAAGATCTACAGGTTATTTTTGACTTTTCTAAAGAAGGTGCAGCTACCGATGAAGAAGTTACACTGCAATACAACTTATCCCTTCAGGCAATTGAAGATGCTGAACTAAAAAATATGTTGAGCAAGGAAGAAGATGTGTTGGGTGCAATTTTAAAAATCAATGCCGGTGCCGGAGGAACTGAGAGCCACGATTGGGCAGAAATGCTTATGCGCATGTATATCCGCTGGGGCGAACGAAATAATTTTAACGTTAAAGAAATTGATTTCCTTGCGGGTGAAGAAGCCGGACTAAAATCTGTAACACTTGAATTTACGGGTGATTATGCCTATGGATACCTCAAAAGCGAATCGGGTGTTCATCGTTTGGTGCGCATTTCTCCATTTAATTCTCAAGGGAAAAGACAGACCTCGTTTGCATCGGTTGCGGCATCTCCAATTGTTGACGAAAATATAGATATTAAAATAAATCCCTCAGATATTACGTGGGACACCTTCCGAAGTAGTGGCCCGGGTGGACAAAATGTAAATAAAGTAGAAACTGCTGTACGTCTGCATCATATACCCACAGGAATTGTAATTGAAAATCAAGAAACTCGTTCGCAATTAAATAATAGAGAGAATGCTATTAAACTTTTAAAATCTCAGCTTTATGAAATTGAACTGCAAAAACGCAGAGAATCAATGCAGTCGCTTGCCGGGCTGAAAAAGAAAATTGAATGGGGTTCCCAAATCAGAAATTATGTTTTGCAGCCGTATAAGTTGGTAAAAGATGTACGTACAAATTATGAGGTCGGAAACACCAATGCTGTTCTCGATGGAGAAATTAACGGTTTTATTAAAGCATTTTTAATGGAGTACGGGAGCGCAACATAATTGTTGTTGCATCTTTGAAAAAACAATTAGTTTTTTGCATACATTTGTTAGCAAAAAAAACCACAAACTAGTATTGCTAAAATTGCAGAGAGAACAACGCTTATGATAATCCCTGAATTAATTAAAAACGATTCATATCTTGAACCTTACACAAACACCATTGTGTCTCGTTTAGAACGTGCAAATCAGATAGAACACAATCTAACATGCGGAATGAAATTGCATGAAGTAATGAATGGACATCTGTTTTATGGTTTGCACAAATATCCCGATCATTGGATCTTTCGCGAATGGGCTCCAAGTGCAACCATCATCTATTTGCTCGGCGACTTTTCCGGATGGAAACCACATACTGATTTTAAACTGAATAAGCTAAGTTGTGGGAACTGGGAAATTAATATACCACTCAATACTCTAAAACATGGAGATTTCTATAAACTGCTTGTATGCTGGGATGGTGGGTGTGGTGAACGTATTCCTGCTTGGACCCGAAGGGTTTTTCAAGATCAGGATACACGCTTGTTCAGTGCTCAGGTTTGGGAACCGAAAATAAAATATAAGTGGAAACACAAGTATGTAAATAAACATAAAAATCCATTGGTGTACGAGGCGCATGTGGGGATGTCGTCAATGGAAGAAAAAGTTTCTACGTATGAGGAGTTTAGGGTAAACGTGTTGCCGCGTATTGCAAAAGCCGGCTACAATACCATTCAACTGATGGCCATTCAGGAACACCCATATTATGGCTCGTTTGGCTATCATGTTTCAAGTTTTTTTGCAGTATCGTTCAGACAAGGGACACCCGATGAATTAAGGCATCTGATTGATGATGCTCATGCTTTAGGCATAAGTGTGATTATGGATATTGTACATTCGCATTCTGTGAAAAACGAGGTTGAGGGGATTAGTCATTTTGATGGAACTTCTTATCAATATTTTCACGAAGGGATTAGAGGTTTGCACCCTGCGTGGGACTCACGTTGCTTTGATTATAGCAAACATGGAGTATTGCATTTCCTTTTGTCAAATTGCAAATATTGGTTGGATGAATATCATTTTGATGGATTTCGTTTCGATGGAGTCACTAGTATGCTATATCTCGATCATGGGCTGGGAACTGACTTTTTGGGCTATGCACAATATTTTGATGGCAATCAGGATGAGGATGCTATTACCTATATGATATTAGCTAATAAATTGATTCATGAGTTTCGACCTGATGCGATTACGGTTGCAGAAGAAATGAGTGGGATGCCGGGAATTGCTACACCGCTTTCAGCCGGAGGCTATGGATTTGATTTTAGGCTGGCTATGGGTGTACCTGATTTCTGGATTAAAATTATTAAAGAAGTTAAAGATGAAAATTGGCATGTAGGTGATATGTTTTACAGGTTATCTGATAAACGAGCAGATGAAAAAATCATTAGCTATGCTGAATGCCATGATCAAGCACTTGTTGGCGATCAAACCCTTATTTTTAGGCTGATTGGTGGGAATATGTATGCTGATATGAATCTAAACTCACAAAATATCCTTGTTGATAGGGGTATTGCATTGCATAAAATGATCAGACTTATCACAATAGGTTGTTCAGGAAATGGATACCTTAATTTTATGGGCAATGAGTTTGGTCATCCTGAATGGATTGATTTCCCTCGTGCCGGAAATAATTGGTCGTTCTTTTATGCACGGCGTCAGTGGGATCTTGTAGATAATTTATCGCTGCGATATAGTGCCCTAAATGAATTTGATAAAGACATGATTAAACTCGTTAAAAAAGAAAAGATTTTTGATTATAAGCCTGAACCTATTATACAAAACATTGCCGATCAGGTGCTGCTTTTTAATCGTGGAAAATTATTTTTTCTTTTTAATTTCAGCCCATTAAATTCTTATAAAGATTATGGAATTGAAATGAAAAAAGGAAGTTATAAAATAGTCCTGAATGGCGATGCCCAAAAGTATAATGGACATTCTCGCCCAAACGATCAAATGATATATGAAACTGTTTCTGTAAACAAAATAAATTATCTGTCACTTTATATTCCAAGTCAGACATGTTTGGTCTTTAAAAGAACTACGGCATGAAAAAATTAAATCGTATTTTGGCATTGTTGCTTCTGATCAATATTCAGGCAATAAACGGAAATGCAACATTAAACGCAGTACAAAAAAATATTTATAAATCAGTACAAAAAAACATGAAGGTCAGCATTGAAGGCACATTTCACAATATGTCTAAATTGAGTGATTATGATTTATTCCATAATCCTTCATCTAAATTAATCCAATCAGCATTTATTATTAACCCAAATCGTTTTGAAATAAGTCTTAACAATAGTGATAAAATCAGTAAACGTAGTGTAGAAATTTATTGCTACGATTATAGTAAAACAGATGCATTCGGAAAATTTGTAGTGTATAAATTTAAACAAGTTCCTTTTACACAGTTTAGCAATAAATTAATCTTTGAACCAGCAGGTCTCGATATGACCAAAAATTATCTGATTGACATCAATGGCGAGCGTTCTGATATTTTTCTTGATCCATCTGTCGGTGGAATTTTAGATACTTATTTTAACGCTGAAAATGTGGCTGATCTTGGTGTGAAATTTACAGGAAATACTGTTGTTTTTAAAGTATGGTCACCACCTGCCGGCAAAATCTTATTGAAGCTGTTTGATAAAGATCAAAAACCAGTTATAACAGTTAGTGATTTGGAGTTGAAATGTGGTGAAAAAGGACTTTGGGCTATTGAATTAGCAACTACAGATATTGTTAGCACTAAGTCGTTTGACGGACTTTTTTATCAATATGAAGTCTATGCTTATGGGAACAAAACTATTGCTCTTGATCCCTATGCAAAGTCAATGGCTGCCTTTGACCCAAATGGGGCTGATAAAATTGGTAAAGGTGCAATCGTGAGCATGACAAATGCTTCTGCAGTACCACTTATTTTTGATCATAAATACAAAAATTCTCAATACATGGCAAATGCTGTTGATTTGGTTGCATATGAAGCTCATGTACATGATTTCACAATTCAGCCCGGAATGCTTAAACCTGAAATAGCAGGTACATTTGTGGGATTCCAAAAAAAAATAGGTTATCTGAAAAATCTTGGAATTACGCATGTGCAGTTGATGCCAATACAGAATTTTTATACAGTAAATGAAAATGATCACTCCTATAAAGGCACGGATGCTCCGACAAGTAATTATAATTGGGGCTATGATCCGCATAATTATTTTACACCAGAGGGTTGGTTTTCCACTGATGCTGCAAATCCTTATACAAGAATCCGCGAACTACGAGAATTAATCCAAGCACTTCACGATCAGGGAATTGGAGTTATTATGGATGTCGTATATAATCATACATACACAACCGAAATTTTTGAAAATATTGCACCCGGATGTTATTTCAGATACGATAAAGGATTGAAAATATCAGGTGCAACAGGTGCAGGTCCATCGGTAGAATGTCGTAGGAAAATGGTTAGGAAATTAATTATTGAATCTCTTAAATATTTTGTGGAAAACTACCATGTTGATGGTTTCCGCTTCGATCTGATGGGCTTCTTTGACCACGAAATTATTGATTCTATTCGCAGTGAAGTTGGTGCCGCTTACCATCCTGAAAATCATAATGAATTGATCCTGCAAGGTGAGGCCTGGGTATTCTCTGATATTGACACAGACGTGAAAGCGAAAGGTATAAACGCTGCAACTACAAAACTTAATTATCCCGAAAAAAAATTAAATCTAGGTTTATTTAACGATTGTTCACGAGATTCATATACAGGTAGAGAAAGTAATCCCGGATTTGTGCAAGGTGTGTTTACTGATGCAGATAAAGTGGCTGCGGGAATTGTAGGCGGATTGAAAGGTTTTGATCCAGGCAATAAAGTTATCAATACTGCTAGATTTCATGATGCATATAACCTATTTGCCAATGATCCTGAAAACTGTTTAAATTACCTCTCAATTCATGATGGATACACACTTTGGGACAAAATTAATCTTTCTGTTAAGGATGAAACAAAACTGGTTCGAGCCAAATTGATACGTTTAGCAAATGCAATGCTTTTTACCTCTCAAGGGAAAATAATTATGAATGGTGGCGATGAATTACTTCGTACGAAACCTCTTGCTCAAGTTGATAAAGAGCAACATCGGGCACATACCTCTGATTTGGTAACGGAAGAAGAAGGTACTAAATTTTTTCATGAAAACACCTACTGCTCTAATGATTTTACAAATATGATTCGATGGGATCGGCTTACCGGGTCTTATTCCTCTATTTGTGCACCGATGATTGAATATTACAAGGGGCTAATTGAAATGAGGCGCAATATACCTGCATTCAGATATAAAAATGCAGAAAATGTTAAAAAGGGTCTTGTATTTCTATGTGATTCAGATAATATCGCAGCAATGAAACCAGCAATTTTTTCAGGCTTCGACGATCAGAAATTACAGAAACTTACTATTAAGTTTTGTAATGGTCCAAAAAATGAAAAATATTATCTTGCCGGAGAAATACATCCCAAGGGTGTTTATGCAAACCCAATTGAAAATAATTTTGTAGTTGATTTTAATGCCGATGGAATCGGATTAATTGAATTTTCTAAAAGTCAGATCGATGCGTTTGAACTTGCTAAATGGGGACAGGGCGAGGGGCTAAATCTGAAACTAATTAAATCGCCAGGATCATGGGAGACTATTCGTTCTGCCTACTCTGAAATGGGGAATAATCTAATTACAGTAAATGGCATTAACGAAAATTTTGAAACGGTAATTGACTTGCAGATAAAAGACTTTGCTGCCGGGGTAAATGCTGTAAAAAATGATTCATTTATCGCTTACATGCTC
The DNA here is from genome assembly GCA_036171035.1 of Bacteroidales bacterium. Taxonomy (GTDB): domain Bacteria; phylum Bacteroidota; class Bacteroidia; order Bacteroidales; family GWF2-35-48; genus GWF2-35-48. The sequence goes on along the minus strand of JAVHQG010000192.1, from coordinate 7,155 downwards.
GATAATACTCTCGAAAAAGATATTGCTCCCGGGCTGAAAGGTACGAAGTTTACAAAAATTGTTATCATTCACAATTCTGGCGAAAAGCCTGCTACGATTAGCATTGCTGCTTTAAATAATCCTGCTGCTTGGCATGTAATCATGGATGGGAATAATGCTGGAATTAAGCCATTATTATACACTAAACAAACAAAATTTGAAAAAGGAAAAACCAATGTTCTAATTGAAAAAAGAAAAGTAGTTATTCCGGCTATGAGTTCGGCTGTGATTGTAAAAAACTAAATGATCTTTGTTATTTGAAAAAACTACTCTAATTTTGAGAAATTGAAAAATAAAATGCCACAAATTAAACTTAAATAATATGGAATACAGAATAGAAAAAGACACAATGGGTGAAGTAAAAGTCCCTGCTGATAAGTATTGGGGTGCTCAAACAGAACGCTCACGCAACAATTTTAAAATTGGACCCGAAGCAAGTATGCCAAAAGAAATTATTTATGCTTTTGCATATCTTAAAAAAGCTGCTGCTCTTGCAAATACAGAGCTTGGCGTGATGACGAAAGACAAATGCGACTTGATTGGCAAAGTGTGTGACGAAATCCTTGACGCAAAGCTTGACGATCAGTTTCCACTTGTAATCTGGCAAACTGGTTCCGGTACACAGAGCAATATGAATGTAAACGAGGTGGTAGCATATCGTGGTCATGTACTTTCCGGTGGAAAATTGTCTGATGAAAAGAAAGTTTTACATCCAAATGATGATATCAATAAATCACAGTCATCAAATGATACTTTCCCTACAGCCATGCACATTGCTGCATATAAAATTGTTGCTGAGATTACCATCCCTGGTATGGAGAAGCTCAGAGATATGTTGCAGAAAAAAGCAGAAGAATTTAAAACAGTAGTAAAGACGGGTCGTACACATTTTATGGATGCTACACCATTGACTTTAGGTCAGGAATTTTCGGGTTATGCACAACAGGTTACAAATAGCATCCGGGCAATCAAAAATGCGTTAGAAGCTGTTCGTGAGCTAGCTCTTGGCGGTACAGCTGTTGGTACAGGATTAAATACTCCTAAAGGATATGATGTGCTGGTTGCAAAAAAAATTGCTGAACTTACAAATCATCCATTTATTACAGCCCCTAATAAATTTGAAGCACTTGCTGCACATGATGCAATGGTTGAGCTTTCTGGAGCACTGAAGCGTTCAGCAGTTTCGCTAATGAAAGTGGCAAATGATGTTCGTATGCTCAGTTCCGGTCCACGTTGCGGCATTGGTGAAATCATCATTCCAGACAATGAACCAGGCTCTTCAATTATGCCGGGCAAGGTAAATCCAACTCAACCTGAAGCTCTCACAATGGTGTGTGCACAAGTTATTGGAAACGATGTTGCTGTTTCTTTTGGTGGTGCTATGGGCCATTTTGAATTAAACGTGTTCAAACCGGTGATTGCCGTTAACGTACTTCAATCTGCTCGATTAATAGGCGATGCCTGCGTCTCGTTTAACGAAAATTGTGTAAAAGGGATTCAACCTAATTTTCCTGTTTTACAAAACTATGTGGAAAATTCCCTTATGTTAGTTACTGCACTAAATACTCATATTGGATATGAAAATTCTGCTAAAATTGCTAAAAAAGCACACAAAGAAAACAAGACACTACGACAGGTCGCTATTGAACTTAATTTGGTTACTGATGAGCAATTTACTCAATGGGTTGATCCTAAAAAAATGTGTGGAACCTTGTAGTTTTTAACTGATGACACAAATAATAAAAACAGACTTAAAATTAAGTCTGTTTTTATTATTATTGGAATCGTACACCCATCACCAGCACATCGTCTGTTTGTTTATTACACCCTTTCCATGCTTCAAATGTTGAACTAAGTTTACTTAATTGTTCTTTCATGCTCAGATCAAGCATGTTTTCAATATTGGTTTCAAATTGTTGTGCCATAAATTTATTGTTTCCAGTACCGCCAAATTGATCTTGATAGCCGTCAGAGTACAGATATAAAGTGTCACCTTGTTTTATTTTAATAATATGATTGGTAAAAGTTACATTTTGATTATGCGAGAAAATATCACCAATAGAGTAAAAATCACCAATGATTTTTTTCATACCATCATGGGTAAAAATAAGTGCAACACTATTGGCTGCAGCTATTTGTAGTTCATATTTATCTTCATCAAAACAACAAAGCGTGAGATCCATCCCGTCAGATTGAATATCATCTGATTCACGTCCTTTCTCCAATGCAGCAATAATCCGAAGGCTTAATAATTCAAGAATTTTTGATGGTTCTTCAATTTTTTTCTCATTCACAATTTCATTCAGAAGTGTGTTGCCAATCATACTCATCAGTGCTCCGGGAACACCATGCCCGGTACAATCAACCACAGCAAAATATATTCTATTTTTTACCACAGACATCCAGTAGAAATCACCGCTCACAATATCCCTTGGCTTATAAAACACAAACGATTCAGCAAATAAACGTTGCACATATTTATCTGATGGCAAAATAGCTTCTTGAATGCGTTTTGAATATTTGATGCTGTCTGTAATTAGTTTATTTGTTTTTTTAAGCTCAACATTCGTCTTTGTCAGTAGCTCTCTTTGAGCAGTTATTTCTTCGTTTTGTTGCCTAATTTCCTCTTCGGCTTCTTTTATTTTATTGATATTGGAATCAATAGCTACCAATTTAACAATTGTTCCATCTTCTGACAAAATTGGCGATATTGTTGTTTGTGCCCATACCTGATGTCCATCCGATGAAATCATTAGGTTTTCATAAAAAACGGCTTTTTTAGTGCTGATACATTCTTCTAAAATTTCTTTAATATTTTTATTCGATGATTTTTCTGTAAGATTCTTACCTTTTATTTGAAGGAAATCATCAAAGTTTTTAAATCCATAAAGGCGCTGCAAGCTTTCGTTAATCCACTCAAAGTTGCCTTTAGCATCCATGATAACAATTGCATTGTCTGTCTCTCTGGCAACAACAGATAATTTTTCCAGTTCTTTATTGGTCTGCTCCAGATGGTCTGCTTGAGACCTGAGTTCTTCTTTTTGTTGTTCAACTTCAGATGTTCGTTCACCAACTAGTTTTTCTAATTTGATATTTTTATCTGTCAATCTTTTTGAATTGAGTCGGATTGCTAATAAAAACAAAAATCCAAGCGTAATCAGGTATATAAAGTATGCAATAAAAGTTCTGTACCAAGGTGCTAATATTTTAAATTGAAAATTTGCAATCGAGCTTTCAATACCATTAATATTTCTTGCTTTTACACGAAAATTATATATTCCTTCATGTAGGTTGGTATATTCTTTTTTGGTCTCTTTTTTCCATTTGCTCCACAATTTATCAAATCCTTCCAGAAAAAAACTGTATTCAGTATTGTTTTCGTTTTCAAAAAAAGGTGCTGCAAATGCAAAACTTATTGAGTTATCTTTATACGAAAGAACAATCGGTTTTATTTTTTTGTATGCAAGGGATGTTGCCCCCCACGATATAACAGAATCTTTTCCTGAAACAACTTTTCTTATAAGTGCTGCAAAGGGTGTGTTATATTTCTTTTCAACCAGATGGTCATATTTGTAAATCCCATGATTAGTACACATCCATACAAGTTTGCCGATAACAAAAAATTTAAACACATAGCCGATGCTTCGAAATGGTTTATCATAAACAAAATAATTATTGTTTCTATCTTTTAGCATATAACTCATTCCTGCCATATCAGATTTAATCCATATTTTCCCCTCATCATCAATAGAAACTTGTTTTACATCTAGTTTTTTATCATTAAAATATTTTGCAAAATCATTATCAGGGACAAATTTAAAGGGCTTATTCCCTTTTGACATAATGGCTTTATATATACCTTTTTGTGTACCAACATACATTTCATTATCTTTCAAAAATGGATAATTATAATCCATTTGAGGTAAGCCGTCGGTGGTATCGTATTTAACTATTTGCTGATTTTTAAAGTTGCTGCTATCTGTAAATATTAGTTGATGTACTCCATTGTATTTGTCAGAAAACCATAAGTTGCCATTCATATCTTCTACGGGTCGCCAAACGGGCATATTGATGTTCTCGTATTTGTAAGTGTTTGAAAATCCTGTAGGACTATTTTTATTATCAATTGTGATTGAAAACAGCCCTGTCCTTAAACCGGCAAATAATTGATTAGGGAATTTCTTTGATTGAATTAAACTTAAAATAAGACCTATTTCATTGACGTTAACAGCAATAGAATCATTGATTTCAATTAATCCAAGAGGACCTGGTGCTACTAGTTTGTTATTTATGATTTTAAAATCCCAGCACGATGCATCTGTGTTTTTTACATGCCTGAACATATATTTGTCATTCGTTGTTTGCATTTTATATTCAGGTAAATAATATACGCCATTTGTTGTACCAAAATAAGTGCGGTTATGATATTGCTGTACGGAAAGCACCAGCCCATCAAACCCATTTGAATTATCAAATTTGGCAATTGGTGCGTTTATTTCAATTTTTGAAATACCGTTTACGAGACCTGCCCAAAGATTGCTGTTTCTGTCTTGATACATGCAATAGACACCATTGCTGAGTAATCCTCTGTTTTTATTTATTATTTGCAGTAATGTCCCTGCTCGATCAACAATAACAATTCCACCGGAAAGTGTTCCAAAAGCAAACTGTTCTTTACTCAGCCTGCATCCGGTTGTTAGTTGGTTTACTCTAAGATATTGATCTGCCTCTGTGTGGAAAGGTATAAAGATGCCTTCAGCCGTTGCCTCTTTATTATTAAGGGCTTTTTGAATGTCTATCAAAATTAATCCTTTTTCACGTGTGCCAAAAAGAATTTTTGTGTTGCAAAAAGGGAGCATTACACAATCTTTAAAGCTGGAAATAAGTTTGTCGGTAAATGGAATTTTTACAAGTTTGTTATTCTCAAATAAAAAAAGTCCGGACGTTTTTTGCCAGATAACTAATTTGCCATCTATCACAAATCCATGCATGTAAGAATATGGTGTGCGTGTGATTTCAATCTTTTTTTCAGAATATTTATAAATACATTCCCTGCCGATGAAATAAATCGTGTTTTTTATCAAACAGATGTCCATGATTTCTCCGGGATGGCGGTCTTTTTCGCTAAGCTGATGTAAAAGCGAAACATATGCTAGTTTCCCTTGTGCATTGGGCGCAAGATATCCAAATTCATCAATCCCTCCTGTATAAATCGTTCCGGAGCTGTCAATAGCAAGAGCCCATGGAATTGAATTGTTCGAAAGCTTTATTAATCGCCATGTCACACCGTCATATTCAAGAATTCCTTCAGTGTTCCCGATATACATCACGCCCCGTTTGTCCTGAGCAATTGACCAGTTTTGAGGTGAGTTTGTGCCGTAATCAAAATCTTTATAATTCTGAATATTTGGAGAACCAGATTCTTTTACGTTTTGAGAGGATACAAGTGAAATTGAAATTACATAAGTTGTTATAAAAAAAAATATTTTGAAAAAACGATACATTAAATGGGTTTGATTATTTTTTTATTTATTTTGTAAAAATAAGGTTTAAAATTAATTATTTAATAAAATGAAAAAGATTATTAGTGTCTTTCTGATTATTTTACCTGTGTTGTCTATTGCAATAAATAACAGAACAGATCAAAAAAACAATATTAAGGATTCTGCAAAGGCTGAAAATGTATCAGAAAATTATCAGTATTTATTGGGTTCTGTGAATTGGTATGCCCACTCAGCTGAGATGCGGGCTTGTTATTATCAAACTTATAATCTTGCGAAATGGCAATTAGAAAAACATTTGAAGGAAGTGACTAAAAACAAAAAAAAAGCTATTGTTTTTGATATTGACGAAACCCTTATTGACAATAGTCCCTTTGAGATAAAAGCTATTGAATCCGGTAAAGGTTATTCAAAAGAGACATGGATACAGTGGACATCTCTTGCCCGTGCAGCAGCAGTCCCAGGTGCCCTGGATTTTATAAATTTTGCGAAAGAAAAAGGGGTTGAAATTTTTTATATCACCAATCGGAAAACGGAAGAGAAAACAACTACAATAAAAAATCTTGATTCCTTAAAATTTCCTTATCTTGACGATGCCCATTTATTTTTCAGAACCGACGAAAGTAGTAAGGAGAAGCGAAGAATCACAATCGAAAAAGAATATGAAATTTTATTATTTGTGGGCGATAATCTTGCCGATTTTTCAATGATTTTTGAAAATCGTACCAACAACTTGGGATTTAATGTTGTTGACCAAAACAAAGATAAATTCGGCGATAAATTTATTATTCTACCAAATCCAATGTATGGCGATTGGGAAATGGCGATATACGGAAATAAAGTAGTACCAACTGATAGCGAAAAAGCAAAACTTCTTAAAAAAGGGTTGAAAAGTGGATACTAACAGGCTGAAAGGCATATTGATTTTTGCAACTTTCTTTTTGTTTTCTATAACTTGTTCTTCTCAAAACGAAGGTCTTCTCAAAAGCTTCTGTAAAATAGGAATTGCAGAAAAAATATGGGCTATCTCTCATCCCTTTATTGCAAAAAAAACATGGGAAATCACAAAAGATACACGCATCGTTGCAACCCAAATGATTGGTGATACAAGTTTAGATAGTGATGCCGACGGTGGACAAGTGGATGCTTTTCGCCATGTTTTCTGGATGGCTTCATTGTCGCAACAAATTAATTTCAAAAAAGCTCAGAAACTCGGCATTGCCCACGAAAAAACAAATTACCGCAATTTTAAAAAAGGCAAAAGTGAAGAAAAATATCTGCCGGATAAGAAAAGTAGTGAAATGGACCTGAGAAATAACGATGTGGGAATTTCTCTGGGATGCAGTCATAAAAAAATCTCCAAAGATTCACTCATTATCCTTGTAAAGCAATTTGTAAAAAATGGGAAAACATGGATTATTTCTAAAAACAAAAAAGGAGAATCACTTGATTCAAATAACAACATCCTTCCCAAAGAAAAATACTTAAAAAAATGGGAAAATTCCCGATGCCTTGTCAACTCTGATAAAAAAAGACCAAAATGAATTCATATTGTTTTTAAGATATAACAAACATGTTGCACAATTATTCTATTAAACATATATATATTTCCTTC
>JAVHQG010000191.1:0-16309 GCA_036171035.1 Bacteroidales bacterium | reverse complement strand
TCGACAAGCTCAGTGTCCACTTAGATGTTTACCCAAACCCAGCCAGAGAGTTTGTTACCGTAGGCACAATAAACAGCATACAAGGTGCAACTATTATAATTGCAGATTTGCTGGGCAGAACTATTTACGAAGAATGCGTACAGCCAAACACCAACTACAGTAAAATTTTAGTGAAAGACTTTCCCGAAGGAGTTTACATTGTAAAAGTACAAGGTAAGGGCTTTGTGGGTATGGATAAGTTTTTGAAATGGTAGAAAGTTTTGTTTAAAATATCGTTGCAAACGATAAGAATAAATATCCCCCTTCTAAGAATGGGGCTTTGATGATGAGTCCATAGAACTCTAAGAAAACATGACACTAATTGCACAAATTTGCACGAAAAAATTCGTGATAATTCGTGTCTAAAACCTTGTGATTTGAAATATAAATATATTAATGCAAAGCAATAATTACATTACCACCTTCAAAGAAGGTGGTTTTCTAAATTAGAATAAAGAGTCCACTCCGAAAAGTCCATAAAATATTTTCCAGCGATTTTTTGCCCTTGATCCCTGAAGGGAAATCGCTGAAAATCAGTGTGCCTTTAAAGTCCCCTTTAGGGGATTTAGGGGTTAAAAGACTTTTCGGAGTGGACTCAATAAAAGATTTGTGGTACTTTTTAAACAAATTTCCGGTCCGTTTGGATTCGTATTTCCAGGCTGACTAGTACCATCAACAGTAACGCTTATACTTGTGATGTAGGGCAATAAAGAAGTTAAAGTGATTGTATAAACTCCTGTTGTGGCACTATAATTCGGGTCTGTTGTAGGAATGTTAAAAACTATATTATCAGCATCCATGGGATTCCCATTAGCAGATGTAATGGCTTGCCGCAATGAACCGGCTCCGGCATCATTGGTGTTTGTTACCGTAAAAGTTGCTGCAAATAAATTTATAGTCATCATTAATATGACTGTAATAAAAGTAAGTTTTTTCATAATCGTATTATTAATTATTTTGGTTAATATTTATTGGTTTATTTCTAAGATTATATCCTAATATATTTTGCAGTGTACGATTTTTCGCATTTTACAAGGTTTTCAGGTGTTCCTTCAAAAACGATGTAACCGCCGGCATTTCCTCCTTCAGGTCCAAGATCGATTACCCAATCGGCACATTTAATAACTTCAGGGTTGTGCTCTATTACAATAACAGTATGCCCTCGTTCGATTAAAGCATTTAGCGCATCAAGTAATTTTCTTATATCATGAAAATGCAGACCGGTAGTGGGTTCATCAAAAATAAAAACAGTGTGTTCAGTTGTTTCTTTCCCAAGAAATGAAGCAAGTTTTACACGCTGACTTTCACCTCCGCTCAATGTACTTGATGATTGCCCCATCTTCACATATCCCAAACCAACTGACTGTAGTGCTTTTAGTTTTTCAACTATTTTCTTTTCTGTTGATTCCTTATTGTTTTCAAATAAAACAATGGCATCATCAATGGTTAAATTTAGCACATCAAAAATACTGTGATTATGATATTTTACATCGAGAATATCATCTTTAAATCGTTTGCCTTTACAACTTTCGCAAATCAGGTGAACATCTGCCATAAACTGCATTTCTACTGTGATGATTCCTTCTCCCTGACATTCATCGCATCGTCCGCCATCTATGTTAAATGAAAAATGTGATGCAGTAAAAGCATTTAGTTTTGCAAGCTTTTGATTAGAAAATAATTTTCTGATTTCATCATATGCTTTGATATATGTCACAGGATTTGATCGCGAGGATCTTCCAATAGGGTTTTGGTCAATAAATTCAATCGCCTTTATCAAATGAAAATCGCCTTTAATATTTGTGTACGATCCGGATTTTTCGCCATATCCTCCATAGTGTTTTTTCAATGCAGGATATAATATTTTTTTAACAAGCGACGATTTCCCTGATCCGCTTACACCGCTTATTACAGTGAATGCACTAAGTGGAAATTTCACATCAAATCCTTTCAGATTATTTTCTCTTGCACCGGTTATTTCAATAAAATTATTCCATTTTCTTCGATATTGTGGCACACTAATTTTTTCTTTCCCTTTCATGTATTGTGCCGTAAGGCTTTCAGACACTGACAACATCATATCTAAATCGCCTTGAAACACAATCTCGCCACCTAATCTTCCAGCAAATGGTCCAATATCTACAATCTCATCTGCACTGCGAATAACCTCTTCATCGTGTTCCACAACAATCACCGTGTTACCAATATTTCGTAGTTGTTTTAGTACTTTTATAAGCAAATTTGTATCTCGCGGATGCAGTCCGATACTGGGTTCGTCAAGCACATAAAGCGAGCCTACAAGACTACTTCCCAGTGAAGTTGCCAGATTAATCCGTTGCGATTCGCCTCCCGATAATGTGTTGGAAGGTCTGTTGAGTGTGAGATATCCAAGCCCAACATCGAGCAAAAATTGTAATCTGTTTTGTATTTCAATAATTAATCTGGATGAAATTTCTTTTTCATCGGCTGTGAGTTTTAGTTTTTCAATGTGCGTCTGCAGCTCACTCACAGGCATCAATACAAGCTCCTGTAATGATTTTGAATTAATTTTTATATATGATGATTCTTTTTTTAATCTTGCACCAAAACATTCAGGACAAATGGTTTTTCCTTGATAGCGAGAAAGCATCACACGGTATTGAATTTTATATTTATTTTCTTCGAGAAACTTAAAAAAATCACAGAGCCCTTCAAAATACTTGTTTCCAGACCATAATAATTGTTTTTGCTTATCACTCAATTCATAGTATGGTTTATGAATTGGGAAATCAAATTTTGATGCGCTGTAAATAAGTTTATCTTTCCATTCCTGCATTTTATCGCCTTTCCAACAAGCAATAGCTTCTTCATAAATTGACAGACTTTTATCGGGTATAACAAGATCTTCATCAACGCCAATTGTTTTCCCAAATCCTTCGCAAACAGGGCAGGCTCCAATAGGGTTATTGAAGCTGAACATGTGTTCAGACGGTATTTCAAAGGTAATTCCATCTGCTTCCAATTTGTCTGAAAAATGTTCTTCAAATAATTTATTGTTACTTGTAATTTTAATCACACAATTTCCATGACCCTCATAAAATGCTGTTTCAATGCTTTCTGAAATACGGCTGATAGTATCATTATCATTTTTAATTTTTATTCTGTCAATCAGAATATGTATTTTACCTTGTAAATTTTCAATATTTTTGTTCTTTAAAACGTCTGCTATTTCATGAATTTCATTATCATACTCAACTCGCGAAAATCCTTGTTTTTCGAGTAATTTAACCGTTTCCTGCACGGAACGGTTTTGTTCTGAAGTAAAGGGTGAAAGCACCAAAACTTTATCGTTCTCAGGAAACGAAAAAATGTATGTTACAACATCTTTTACGGTGTGTTTTTTTACTTCTTTTCCGGATATGGGCGAAAATGTTTTTCCAATGCGTGCATACAGCAATTTTAAATACTCGTATATTTCAGTTGATGTTCCCACAGTTGATCGCGGATTATGCGAGTTAACTTTTTGCTGTATGGCAATTGCCGGTGGGATTCCTTTAATAAAATCAACTTCAGGTTTATTTATTTTATCAAGAAATTGACGAGTATATGACGAAAGGCTCTCAACATATCTGCGCTGCCCTTCTGCATATAAGGTATCGAATGCGAGTGATGATTTTCCAGAGCCAGAAAGCCCTGTAAAAACAATCAATTTATTATGAGGAATGGTAAGGTCAACATTCTTGAGATTATTGACTCTCGCTCCTTTTATTTGAATACTTTTTTGATTTTCAGACATTACTTATTTTATGATGCAAGCAAATAAATACGGGATACAAAATTACAGGAAAAACATCACAAATAGGGTATTGGGTTAAAAAAAATTAGGTAATATTATAACAACACTTATGTGTTTTTCTGACTATTTTATAGTGGTTATCACACAGCCCTTATGAATCTCCTGACATTTAAAATTGACCGTACGATTTAGTTCGATTAAAGCTGCAATCAATACTTGCGAGTAGTTTTGTGATGCATTGCGAAAAGATCCTGATTCTGTTGTCCAAATCTGGTATATCAGAGACATTCCGCCTTCTTTTGGATTGATTTTGTCAATAACTTTTTTTACATTTCCGGCACCGGCGTGATACACGTGCATTACAAGTAACCTGAACCATAAATCAGATTCGTTATATGAAATACATTTTTCATTCAGTATGGAACGAACAGATGGGATACAGATTCTTTTTAGTAATTGCGATGCCGCATATGCAGAGCGTTTAAGGTTTTTTCTTTCATCATTTTTTTTAGAAACTTTCAAACCAAACTTTGCAGCAACACCCCTCATAAGCTGAAAAGGGCCATATGCGCCTACATTCGATTTCTGTAATTTATTAGGGCTTTCAATTAAAAGAATTGCTTGTGCATACCATGGATCAACGGCATTCTCAATAAACACAGAGATGCTGGTATCGATATTTGGTATTGCATTTTCAAATTTGTAAAAGAAATTTTTCCCTGCTGTAAAAAGTAATCGTGTTGTATCCGATAAATGATGGGACTTACGCAGGCTATCTTTATATATTTCAACTGCAGCTTTTGAAAATTTATTGTATTTTTTTGTTTCAAGAACATCAACAATAGTTCTCGTGTTATAAACACTCATTATTGCAGAGTCTGCACTTAATTTCATTAATTTTTGCCAAAAAACAGCTTGTGGAATAGTATCCCAATAATGTACCTGAAAGAGAGTGTCGAGAATTAATTTCCGAGAAATACTATCTGCATGAAAAACCACTTCATCGTAAGTAAAATGAATGGTTTCGTCTTTCGCACTTTTTGATTTACTGGTATTGATTCCAAAAAAATTAAAACAATTAACACATATGGCAAGGGAAAATAAAACAAAAATGTGACTTCTCATACTCGTTTTTTTAGGCTTGTCTCAAAAATACTACATTTTGTTATGAAAAATATAGGCTTGGTTATTAGTTATTAACGTAACATTGTTGATATATGACTGAATATTTCAGCTATTGTGTGGTCTTTGTTTTACATAATTCTTTGTTTTTGATTTACCAAATTTCATCCTTGAATGGTTCGATGGTTTTGTTTTAGGACTATATAAAGGTGCTTCACCAAACATTTCGGGTACAGGTTCTTTGGTAACTGTTTTACCTAACAGTTCTTCGATTGCGGCAAAGTTCCGCTGTTCTTTCTCGTTGATGAAGGTAATCGCCGTTCCATCTGATTCTGCACGAGCAGTTCGACCTATTCTGTGGATATAATCTTCACCATCACAGGGTACATCATAATTTATTACCAAATCAATATCTTCAATGTCAATTCCACGTGATAAAATATCGGTTGCAACCAAAATATTAAGTCTCCTGCTTTTAAAAGCTAAAAGCACCTTCTCGCGTGTTTGTTGATCAAGATCAGATTGGATGTCATCAGCATCCATACCTCTTCTTTTTAATTCTTTGCTGAGTTGTTTTGTGCTATTTTTTGTGGAGCAAAAAATTAAAATGCTTCTTAATTTTTTATCTTTTAAAATATGTATTACTAAAGGAATTTTCTGATGATCGTAAACCACGTAAGCAATTTGAATTATCTTCTCTGGAGGCGTTGATACAGCGAGATTAATTTCTTTTGGATTTCGCAATATTTTTCTTGCCAGTCGTCTCATTTTTTCTGGCATGGTTGCAGAAAATAAAAGATTTTGACGTTTTGCCGGAAGAAAAGAAATCATTTTTACAATATCATCATAAAATCCCATATCCAACATTCTGTCTGCCTCATCAAGAATTAAAAATTTGATACCCGATAAGTCAATGTACCCCATATTCAGGTGGGAAATCATTCTTCCCGGTGTACAAATTACAATATCTACACCTTCTGTTAATGCTTTTTTTTCTCTCTCAAAAGAAGCACCGTCGCCTCCTCCATAAACCGCAATAGAACTCACGGAAGTGAAATAAGACAACCCTTCCATATGTTGATCAATTTGCACTGCAAGCTCTCGGGTTGGCACAATAACAAGTGCTTTTATCAAGTCATTGATTGACGATGTGAGAATTTGATGTATCACGGGTAGTAAAAAAGCGGCAGTTTTTCCTGTTCCGGTTTGTGCAGATGCCAATAAATCTCTATTTATTAATATGGCAGGAATAGCTTCTTCTTGTATTGTTGTTGCTGTTTCAAAACCAATGGATGAGATGCCTTCTAAAAGTCTTTCATCAAGACCGAATTCAGTAAATTTCAATATTGTATGTAGTTATGTTTAAATATTTATACGTATAATTCACCATAAAAAAATAATGGATTGTTGCAAATGTAAGAAAAAATAAGGTGTAATGGAAATTTACTTTAAATGACTAAAATTGTTCCATTTTTTTTATCTAAAAGGCTTGTTGTTAAAGAAATTATTGTTTCAACGCTTCGGTAAAGCATCTTCTGCACAGAGGTTCATATATATCTTTTTCACCTAATAAAACCAGATTTTCAGCTTTTGTGGTTCGATGAGAAAATTGTGCAAGGTCTCCACAGCGAATACAGATTGCATGGACTTTTGTTACATATTCAGCTGTTGCCATTAATGTGGGAATAGGTCCGAATGGTTTGCCCCGAAAGTCCATATCTAAACCCGCAACAACGACCCTAATGCCGCTTGATGCAAGCGAATTACATACATCAACCAGACCTGTGTCAAAAAATTGTGCTTCATCAATTCCTATCACTTGAACCTCATTTGCTAAAAGCAATATATTTGACGAATTGGAAACAGGTGTAGAATGAATGGCGTTTGCATCGTGCGAAACAACCTGCTCTTCTGAATATCTGATGTCAATCACAGGTTTAAAAATCTCAACTTGCTGCCGGGCAATTTTAGCACGTTTCAATCGTCTGATCAATTCTTCTGTTTTACCTGAAAACATTGAGCCAACTATGACTTCAATCCAACCAGTGCGCCTTGTTCCGTCTATTTTATTTTCAAGAAACATTTTGTAGGTAAATATCTATGTGTATTTTTACAAAAATATAAAAATAACAAGTTTTTCAGTAATCTGAATGCAAATTTGGATATTGATTTATTAACAATAAATTCGTATGATGAACAATAAAAAGCATTTTGAGAATATTCTTGCTTCCTTACATGATTTAAAATTGGTCGTTGAGAATATGAACCTACAAATTTTTAATGACAATCTATTGTCGAATTTAATGCGTATAGATATTGATCTTGCTAAAGATAAAACAAGAAGTATTTACAATGACCTTTTAATTATATCAGCTAATTTGATAGAGATTGAACAATCAACAGCGAAGAAGCAAGTACCCGTAGTTCCTGATGTTCCGATAATAATTGCTGAAAAAAAAATTGTTGAGCATGAAAAGCCTAAAGTTGAAAAAATTAAACCTATAGTGATTGAGCCGGTTATAGAATTTAGGTTTAATGATATTCCTGCAAAGGAAATTGTTATAGAAACAGCAACTATTTTAGATGAGCCGATTGTAAAATCTGAAATTCTGAAACCAAAAGCAGAGAATAAGGCAGAGTCAATTGTCGATGTTTTAGCAAAGCAAACAAAGGTTGAAGATTTTGCAACCAAGCTTCAACAAAAGCCTATATCTGACATTAACGAGGCGATTGGGCTTGGTGAAAAGTTGCTTTTTATTAATGAGTTGTTTGGAAAGGATCCGTCAAAATATGTTGAAACGGTAAAGGAATTAAATTCTTATTCTAATCTTAATGACGCAATGGCCTACATACATGATAATTTCAGTTGGAATCCTGAAAAGGAATCAACCATTAGCTTTCTTGATATAGTGAAAAGAAAATTTTCTTGATATTGCAAAAAAAAACCCTTGCTGTTGCAAGGGCTTTTAAGTTTTTAAATGTGTTGGTTCATTAAAACTATGCTAGTTTAACATTTACAGCATTTAATCCTTTTTTACCTTCTTTTAATTCGAAGGTCACTTCGTCTTTTTCTCTGATTTTGTCGATAAGACCAGATACGTGTACAAAGTACTCTTTTTCTGTTTCTGTGTCTTTAATAAATCCAAATCCTTTTGATTCATTAAAGAATTTTACTGTTCCTTTATTCATAATATAATAATTAATTTTTGACAAAAATACATATTTTTTTTTAATATCAACTATTTAATTGAAAAAATATTCTACCAAACTCTTGCACGTTCATTTTCAGCTTTATATCGTTTCCCATTTTTGATATTGAATGCTTCATAAAAATCGGGGATATTATAAACAATTCCATTTACTCTAGCTTCACCGGTTGAGTGTACATCTTCTCTGATTCGACGCATAAGTTCTTTATCATTGATATTCAGTCTCCACACTTGACCATAAGCAATGAAAAATCGCTGTATTGGTGTATATCCATCAATTAGGACTGTCTTTTTGTTTTTCATTGAATTTTTTAAAGCTGTAAGTGAAACGGTTACACCGCCAATATCTGCTATGTTTTCTCCCAATGTAAGATTTCCGTCAACATGTAGCGAATCAAGTAATTTATATGCATTATATTGGTCAACTAAAACATGTACTTGTGTATTGAAGTTTTTTGTATCTGCTTCTTGCCACCAATTTTTTAAATTACCTTGCTTGTCATATTGTTTCCCTTGATCATCAAACCCATGTGTCATCTCATGTCCTATTACAGCCCCAATAGCTCCATAATTCACAGCATCGTCAGCATTCATGTCGAAAAATGGTGGTTGCAAGATTCCGGCAGGGAACACTATTTCGTTCATACTGGGATCATAATATGCATTGATGGTTTGTGGAGTCATGCCCCACAGGCTACGATCAACAGGTTTATTGATTTTAGCAAATTCGGTTTTGATATGGAACTGGTTTGCACGAAAGATATTTAGAACATATGAATCGTGTTTTACTTCCATTGTAGAATAATCTTTCCATTTGTCTGGATAGCCAATTTTAATGCCAATTGCAGCAAGTTTAGCAGATGCCTCATTTTTTGTTACATCGCTCATCCAACTTAATTTTGTGATATGTTCTTTCAGTGCTGCTTTTAGATTTTGGACGAGTTCAAGCATATGTTTTTTTGCAGTTGGTGGAAAATATTTTTCTACATACAGTTGCCCTACTGCTTCGCCAAGAAGTGCACTGGTGTTGTTTAAAACCCTTTTCCAGCGTTCTTGCTGTTTTGTTTTTCCTGATAATACAGTTCCAAAAAAGCGAAAATTTTCTTGATCAAATTTTGATGACAAATAAGGTGTTGTATTATTAAGCAAGTTCCATGTGAGATAAATTTTCCACTCGTTTATTGAAACACTTTTCATCATTTTCCCTACTTCTTTAAAAAAGTTTGGCTGTCTTACATTTATGTCTCCTACAGAAATCCCAAGGGTTGCAAAATTTGTTTGCCAATCAATTTCCGGAACAAGTTTTTTTATTCCATCTAAGTTAAATTTATTATAAACTTTGTTTGGATCACGTTGTTCGTTTAATGTCATCGAGGCTTTTGCCAAGCGAGTTTCTATCTGCATAACGATAGTGGCTTTTTTTGTGGCATCTTCTTTATTATCCCCTGCAAGAGAAAAAATATTGCCCATGTGTTTTACATATTCTTCACGCAATTCTTTCGAACGGGCATCTGCTGCGGTATAGTAATCTCTGTCAGGAAGACCAAGGCCACCTTGCTGAAGCTGCATGATTACCATATTGCTATTTTTATCATCTTGACCTGGCGCAATATCGAATATAGGAAAAATTCCAATTGAATTAAAATGTACAATTCCGTCTTGCAAGTCCTTTATTGTTTTTATTGCCAAAATTCTGTTCAATTCTTCTTTTAAAGGAGCAATTCCATCTGCTTCTATTTTTACGGAATCCATTCCACAAGCATAAAAATCGCCAATTTTCTTATGAATAATATTGGTATCTTTTTTATTAGTGGCGACTTCTTCAAATATCGTTTTTAACTGTACGAGATTTTGTTCAAATAGCTTTTCAAATGCGCTAAATCGACTATATTGTGCCGGTATAGGGTTATTTTTTTGCCATGTAGCATTACAGAATTTATAAAAATCGTCTTCGGGCTTCACTGTTTTGTCCATATACGATAGGCTGAATACAGATTCAGCATTTGCATTTGTTTTATCCATTTCTTTTTCTTTTTGTTTGTTGTGAACGCAGCCTGTAATCATTAGCAGACTTGCAAATCCTACATATACGATTGAAAATTTATTAAATAATTTCATCATTTTTTTATATTTATTTTTTAATAGTATTGTGCTAAATTTTCACTCCAAATACAAGGATGTCATCAATTTGTTCCATGTGACCCCTCCATCTTTTTAAGGTATCTTCAAGGATTTTTTTCTGAATATCCATTGGGTCATTATTAATTTCAATAATTGTTTGCTTGAATCTTTTTGCACGAAATTTAACATATTTTGGTCCACCGAATTGGTCTATATATCCATCAGAAAACAAATAAATTAAATCGCCTTTTTTTAGTTGAATTTCATGATTTGTAAATGGCTTATCGGCAAAATGATGAATACTAATTGGCATTTTATCGGCTTTGATTTCAAAACCAGGTAAGTTCTCATCAAATGGGATAACCGATTCAGGGAAATTTCTTCCTTCAGCAGTTAAACCAATAGGCACAAGATAAAGTGGGCTATTAGCACCGGCATATTGCAATTTTAGTGTTTGCGTATCAAGAATACAAAGCGACATATCCATGCCATCATTGGCAGTCCCTAATTTCCCTGTTTGGTGTAATGATTTTATTATTTGGGTGCGCAATTCTCCCAGTATGTTTGATGGTTTTATTTCTTTTGATTCATCTTTAATATAAATATTTAGGATTTCATTTAACAAAGCCGACCCCATCATGCTCATAAGTGCTGCCGGAACACCATGACCAGTGCAATCAGCAGCTGTAAAAATAATATAATGTTCAATTCGTCGAACCCAATAAAAATCTCCGCTTACAATATCCCTTGGCTGATATAAAATGAAATGTTCCGTAAGCCGTTCCTTTATATAATCTTCGGGAGGAAGTATCGCAGATTGAATGTGTTCTGCATAAATAATCCCTTCAGTTATTTCTTCCTTTTGATGAGAAATTTCATCACGTTGTTTCATTACAAAATCACGTTGTTTTGCAATTTGATCGCGTTGCATTTCAATTTCGTCTCGTTGCTTGATAATCTCTTCTTCAATTGTTTTAATTTTAGTAATATCTGAATCAATTGCGACCATTTTTATGATTGTTCCGGTATTATCTATTATTGGGGTGAGCGTGGTTTGCGACCATATTTTTTTACCATGAACAGTTGGGAAATTAGTTTCATATCTCACAGATGATTTTTGTTTAAGGCAGCTCATTACTGCAATTTTAACATTCGGGTTTGCACTGGCTGAAATAATATTTTTCCCTCTTGTCTCAATCAACGATTCAAGTGTAAATCCATACAGCCGTGTAAAACCTTCATTCACCCATTCAAAATTACCTTCCTGATCCATTATAGCAACACCATTGTCTGTTTCGCTGGCTACGATAGAAAGTTTTTCTAATTTTTTATTAACCTCCTCTAATTTTGCATTAGCAGTTTCTACTAATTTTCGTTTATTTTCAATTTCACTTTTTTGTATCCATAAGAGGTTATTGCTTCTTTTAAGTTTTTTAAATTGCTTGAAAAGCAAAAAGGAAAAGAGCAAAATAATCAACAGAACAAATACGGCAAAAACAATAAATATTGTTTGCTTTTTCACAAGCTCTTCTTTTTTATTTAGCTCTAGATCGCGTATTAAAAGGATTTGTCTGTTTCTTTCAGCAGTGATTCTTACTAACAAATCTTGTTTCGTAAGCTTTTTTTGCAATCGGTGTATTTCTTTTTCTTGAGAATATTTAACAGATAATTCTGATAACTGGGTTTCTTTGTCTTCGGTGGCTAGAAGCTGCCTCATATCCACAAATTGGCGAAATAAGTCGTAAGCATTTCGATAATCTCCAAGAACATTATAAACTTGTGAAAGGGCAAATTTGTTTTTGGCCATCAGGTCTATGTTGTTTGATTTTACAGCAAAATCATAGCTTTCTTTAAAAAATTTTAATGCTGTTTGATAGCTTCTTTGTTCTTTGAAAACGTTACCTAAATTATATTTTAAAAGCGATACCCCAAGTGCATCATTTAACTCAGATTTTATTTTCATGGCTGTTTCATACTCTTCCTTTGACTTGATAAAATCTTTTTTCTTAAAGCTTAAATTTGCTTGATTATTTAATGTTGCAGATATCCCCTTTTTATCGTTGATTTCTTTATAAATGACGAGTGCATTAGCGAAAAGTTCATTTGCTTTTTCAAAGTTATCTTTTTTTAAATAGGCAATACCAAGGTTATTGAATGAGGCTGCAATGTTTGGTTTGTCGTTTATTTTTTTTTCTAATTCAAGATTTTGTTCAAAATACGAAATTGCTCGATCAATTTTATTGTTTTCAAAATATAGATTTCCGATGCTGTTTACAAGGCTGGGAATGCTTTTTTGATCATTTGCTTCAGCTTTAAGCTTAACGGTTTGTTCCAGAATTTTAATGGCTTCATCATCGTTATATACATATCTGTAAACTCCTGCTAATTCTTTCATTAAGTTCACTTGTTCGTCTTTGTCTTTCAGCTCTTCTCTGAGCTTGATGGCTACAAGATATGTGTTGATTGATTCATTGGTGCTTCCTGCATTAAATTGCGCATATGCCAAGTTGTTAAGGGTTTTTGCCAAGCCTCTTTTATCACCATTTTCCTTTTTTATTTGTGCTGATTTTTGAAAGTAGTTTATTGCTTCAGTGTAATTATATTGAATATTATAAAGTGCGGCAATGCTATCTATGATAATGACTATTTCTTTTTTATTATTTGCCCTCTCAAGTTCTTTTAATTTTTTTAAAAAATAATCTATTGATTTTTGTGTTTTATTAATTTGTTCTGATTTGGATAAATTATTTTGATTTGTTTCAAGTGAGGCTTTTTGCTTCTTATCAGTGCCATACACAATACTGTCGTTGTCTTCATTATAAATCAGCATAGTGTCTTTTAGTGAGGAATAATTTGAAAATATTGTAGCAGAAGCATGTGCAATATTAAAACACAAGAGTACTATAAAAATAATTAGGATTTTTATTTTAAAATTTTTCATGGAGTCTATGCTTAAAATTTTTCGTATTCAGAATTTCTATCAGATTTGAAAGTGTGTGTAGAAATGTTTGTTTGCTTGTTCACAGTAAGACGAGCGATGTTGGAATATGTATTTTGCGCTTGAGTTAGAGCTTTTTTTTGTTTCGTTTTATCAATTGTTTTTGTTTGCGTTTGTGCCTCTTTAAGATAAAAAAATTGAACCATTTCTTTTAGCTCATCTGCCCTACTGTCAAGCTCTTCTGTGCTAGTTGCCATTTCTTCGGCAGCGGCTGCATTTTGTTGTGTTACTTGATTCAACTGATTGATGGCATTATTGATTTGACTGGCACCGGAATTTTGTTCAATGCTGGCTGCTGTAATCTCCTGAACCAACTTAGCTGTTTTTTCAATATCCGGAATAATTAATTGCAACAAATGTTGCGATTCTTCTGTAACTATAACACTTTTTTTTGAAAGATTGGTTATATCTTCTGCGGCTGTTTTACTGCGTTCAGCAAGTTTTCTCACTTCTGCGGCTACTACAGCAAACCCTCTTCCATGCTCACCTGCACGCGCTGCCTCTACGGCTGCATTCAATGCGAGGATATTGGTCTGAAAAGCAATGTCGCTGATAATTGATATTTTATTTGCAATTTCACGGATAGAAAGAAGGCTTTCAACAGATGCTGCATAAACTTTCTGTATTCCATCTGATGCACTGAATGATATTTTTTCTGTCTGTTGAGAGTTTTCTGTATTTTGTTGAATATTGGATGACATCTGTTCCATGGAGGATGATATTTCTTCTGCGGCAGATGCTTGCTCTGTTGCGCCTTGAGAAACCTGCTGTGCATTGGCACTCATTTCCTCACTGGCATTTGCTATATTATCTGCTGCTGCTTGCACTTGTCCCACTACATTTCCAATCGCTTTCACCATGTTTTGCAATGCTTGTATTAATTCGTCGTTTTCTGAACGCATAATGAGTGACACACTTAAGTCCCCATCGGCAATAAGCTTGGCTTTTTCTGTAAGCTCTTTGTTGATGTTTATAGTTTTATTTACGGCTGTATGAATATTTTCAAACATCTTGCTAATTGCTATAGTATCGTTATCTGTTTTTTCAATTTGCAGCTTGACATTAAGGTCTCCCAGTGATAATTTATTTAATCCTTTAGTAAGCTTTTCTGATTCCACCGATTGATATTGAACGATTTTATTCATTTTTCGGAGAACTGTCTGTATTTCGGTCTGGTCTGAAATTACTTCAAATGCACCAATAATGATTCCTTGTTTGTTTTTTATTGGAATAGCGGAATATGATATATCAAGGTTCAGATTGCCGGGGTGTGCATCAGTTTCACTTTTTGCATTCCGGTCGCTTTGCATGCTTTGAAAGCAGGCACATTTCGATGTTTTGCAGTCTGATGTATGAAAGTGGTCATAACATTTTGTTCCAATCAGTTGTTTGCTGATTTTTCCTCCAAGTTGAGCTCCTATTTCATTCATGAAAAGGATATTAAAATCCTTGTCCACAATCATTGCAGGAGCAGGCATTGAATTAAGGTATCCTACCATTGAATCCAGTGTATCATTAATTCCTCGTAATATTTTTCTATAAACACCCTGCAATTTATCGGCATCAGAGCGCACTGCCAATTCTCCTTTTGCAGAAGCGTGTATCACCGTTCCTACCTCATCTACAAGCATTCCAATTTCATCAATACAATGATTTAGATTATTTTTTATTTCATTGAAATCACCTTTATACTCTTCTGTGATTTTAGGTGGGGTATTTCCCTTGGAGATTCTGTCAATATAGTCTGAAGCAACCATTAATGGCTGGGTTAGTGCATCAATTGTTTCGTTGAATCCGTTAATGATGGGAATAAATTCCACGCTTATATTTTCAATATCCGATCTGGTTTTTAGATTTCCATTGATGGCTGACTGTGTAAGGTTATGAATTTTTAAAAGAATAGCCGAAATTGTTTTTTTAATATCGCGAACCAATAGTAATATCACAATCATTGAAATGCCCATTGCAATAAGGGTTATGATTATGAGTGAAATACGGACAATAAAAAGCATTTTATTATAGTCGGCGGTGAGCCATTCAATCACTATGAAACTTTTTATCTGATCGATATATTTGAATTTTAATGTGCTTGTTTTGTTGTTTAATTCAGATGTGAGTTCTCCTTCTTTCTTCTGCAACATTTTTTGAAAATAGCTCGTTTTTGCTATGCTTGAACCAACAGCATCGGGATGGGCTGAAATGATTCCTGTAGAATCAACAATATAAGGATGCCCTGAACCAAAATATTTTTTTGTTGTAAAGTAATTACTTAAGTTTGTATAATTCAACTCGTTGCAGCCTACATATAAAATTCCTTGAACCTTTCCGTCAATAATAATTGGATCATAATTTGTTACATACCACCTATCTACAACCCAAGCACGACCTTGATAGCGAATCCCTTTTTCAATGGATTGCACAACTGGGCTATCCCAGCCAATAGATGTTCCGACAGCACGCATTCCATCTTTTTTCATTACATTGGTCGAAACTCTGATATATCCATTTTGAAACTTCTGGAATATAGTTGCAGTCTCGGCTCCCATTTTTTTAATGGTATCAACAATTTCATAATTTAATTGAACCTGATGTCCATTTATTTCCCATTTAGGTAATTTGAATTTATTTATTGTTACATATTCTTTTTTTGATTCAGAAATAGTTCCTTTTGATTTTAAATAAATTTTTGCAAGATTCATCTGAACATTTACTTTTTCTAGATTTGAGATGACTTCCAAGTCAACCATTTTTTCAATGTTCGTGATGTTCTCCTGCATTGATTCTTCATACGATGAAAAAATTTGTTCACTCATCAGATTGTTTAAATAAAATCCAAATAGAACAAATATGATTGCTATTGAGCCACTTATTCCTATATATAATTTTGAACTTATTTGAAGATTTTTCAGATTTTTAAACATGATTTATTTCTTTAATTAACGAGTCCTTAATAATTATCATTCTAAATTAGGCACAGAGATTTTTGTGACAATATTAGTCACAAAGTTATATTTATTATTATAAAAAATAAGGTTTATTTTACAA
>JAVHQG010000190.1:0-3405 GCA_036171035.1 Bacteroidales bacterium | reverse complement strand
AATATTCTCAATTCGTGTTAATTCGTGTCAAACAAATATTTTGCGTAACATCAGATATTAAATCAAATTGTTGAAAAGGTAAAGCAATGAGTGTATTAAACTCCAAAAAGACTTATAAAAATCTTAAGAAAAAGGTTTATTTACCCTGTCAAAAAACATAGTAAAAATCAAAAAAATACAATTTGTATTCTGAAAAATTCGTACATTTGCTTCATT
This sequence comes from Bacteroidales bacterium, assembly GCA_036171035.1. Lineage (GTDB taxonomy): Bacteria > Bacteroidota > Bacteroidia > Bacteroidales > GWF2-35-48 > GWF2-35-48. The sequence goes on along the minus strand of JAVHQG010000190.1, from coordinate 3,189 downwards.
AATTAATTAAATAAAAAAAAATGAAAAAAACCGCTTTTACTCACCTGCATGAGCAATTAGGAGCAAAAATGAGTCCGTTTGCCGGGTACTATATGCCTATAAAATATTCAGGTGACATTGAAGAACATTTAGCCGTGCGAACAGCTCTTGGTGTGTTTGATGTTTCACATATGGGCGAATTTTGGGTAAAAGGTCCAAAAGCACTCGATTTTGTACAAAAAGTAACATCAAATGATGCCTCTGTGTTATTCGATGGAAAAGTGCAGTATTCTTGTTTCCCTAATGGGAAGGGTGGAATTGTTGATGATTTACTAGTTTATAAAGTTAACCGGGAAACATATCTGTTAGTTGTTAATGCGGCTAACATAGATAAAGACTGGAATTGGGTTACTTCTCATAATGATGTTGGTGCTATACTTTACAATGCTTCAGATGAGATTTCACAGCTTGCAATACAAGGACCACTTGCGTTGAAAGCCATGCAAAAACTCACAGATACAAAAGTCACAGACATGGAATATTACACATTTAAAAAACTAACTTTTGCCGGTATTAAAGATTTAATTTTTGCAACTACAGGTTATACCGGCTCCGGAGGATGCGAAATATATTTTGCTAATGCTGATGCTGAAAAAATATGGAATGCCGTTTTTGAAGCAGGTAAGGAATTTGGAATTAAACCGATTGGTCTCGGCGCAAGAGACACACTCCGTCTTGAAATGGGGTATTGCTTGTATGGAAACGATATTGATGATACTACCTCTCCCATAGAAGCTGGGCTTGGATGGATTACAAAATTTGTTCCTCATAAAAACTTTATTGATAAAGAATTTCTGCTAAATCAAAAAGAAAAAGGCGTTACTAAAAATCTAGTTGGTTTTGAAATGGTAGATAGAGGCATTCCCCGGCATGAATATGAAATACTAAATGCAAAGGGAGAAAAGATAGGTCATGTTACTTCAGGAACAATGTCTCCTATGTTGAAGATTGGTATTGGAATGGGCTACGTGAACCATGATTATGCAAAAATTGGTTCAGAGATATTTATTAAAATCAGAGATAAATCACTAAAAGCTAAAGTCGTAAAATTTCCTTTTTATAAATCATAATTTATAAATCTAACGAAGTCGGAACATACAAATCAAATGTTTCGACTTCGTTTATATTACAACATGAAAATCTAAACTCAGCTCACTCATGATTACTGACAAAAAAACTATTGAAGTTTGCTTTTCTCCTGCGCTTTTCGAGCATTATAAAAACGAAAATAGTGTTGTTGTAATTGTTGACATTCTCAGGGCTTCTTCATCAATTTGTACGGCATTCCAAAATGGACTAAAAGAACTCATTCCTGTTTCAGGAATAGATGAAGCTAAAAAATACAAAAAGCAAGGATATATTATTGCAGCAGAGCGCGATGGTAAAATCCTTGATTTTGCAGATATTGGAAACTCTCCTGAAAATTTTTCTCCTGAAATTGTAAAAGGGAAAATTGTGGTGTACAGTACAACCAACGGCACACAAGCTATCAATATGGCCTCATGTTGCAAACAAGTTGTGATAGGTGCATTTTTAAATATTGATATTTTAACCCAATGGCTTATTGCACAAAATCACAATGTTGTTATTTTTTGTTCAGGGTGGAAAATGAAATTTAACCTGGAAGATTCAGTTTTTGCAGGTGCACTTTCCTCAAATCTTTTAGCATCAGAAAAATTTTCTACTTCCTGTGATTCAGCTTATGCATCAATGGATTTGTGGGATGTCGCCCAAAAAAATATTCTACAATATATGGGAAAGGCATCACATCAAAATAGGCTGACAAACATGCATATGGAAAACGTTATTCCATATTGTTTTTCGCAAAATCTGGCTCCTGTACTGCCGGTTTTATCAGGGAAGTCAATCGTTAATGTATGTTAAACATAAAAAGTACTGTCAAAAAGCATTGATCAGAAATATTTTTATATCTTATTTTAAACAAAATTATTTACACATAAAATTTAATTTTTTTTGTTATGATGAAACATAATTTTAATGCCGGACCCTGCATTTTACCTAAGGTTGCTCTTGAAAACACTGCAAAAGCAGTTCTTGAACTCGATGGTATTGGAATGTCACTGATGGAAATTTCTCACAGGACAAAAGAGTTTGAAGCCATTCTGGAAGATGCAAAAAATCTTTGGAGAGAGTTATTAAACATCCCAAGTAATTATCAAATCCTTTTCCTCGGTGGTGGAGCAAGCCTCCAATTTTGCATGATTCCTTACAATCTGCTTGAAAAAAAAGCTGCCTATCTTGACACTGGTGTTTGGGCAAGCAAAGCAATCAAAGAAGCACAATTATTTGGAGAAGTGAATGTTTTAGCATCTTCTAAAGATAAGAATTACACATATTACCCCAAGGAATTTACCATACCTACAGACATTGACTATTTACATATAACAACAAATAACACAATCTATGGTTCGGAATTTAGGCACGATATGGAAAGTCCTGTGACACTTGTTGCAGATATGTCTTCAGATATTATGAGCCGCCCTGTTGATGTATCGAAATATGGAATGATTTACGGTGGTGCACAGAAAAACGTTGGCCCTGCAGGTGTTACGTTTGTTATTTTGCGTGAAGATATATTAGGCAAAGTTACCCGTAAGATTCCTACAATCCTTGATTATCGTACACACGTAAAAAATGGCTCTATGTTTAATACGCCTCCGTGCCTTGCCATTTATACAATGAGAGAAACATTAAAATGGATTAAAAGTGTTGGTGGTGTACAAGAAATGAAGAAAAGAAATGAAGCGAAAGCAAAACTACTGTATGACGAAATTGACAGAAATTCAATATTTGTTGGCACGGTTGAAAAACATTCAAGATCACTCATGAATATCTGCTTTGTGATGGCAGAAAAACATAAAGCATTAGAAGAAGAGTTTATGAATTTTGCTAAAAGCAATAATATGGTCGGAATAAAAGGGCATCGTTCTGTGGGTGGCTTTAGAGCCTCGTGTTACAACGCATTGCCAATTGAAAGCGTACAAGCACTTGTTGATTGTATGAAACAATTTGAAAAAATGAAGATGTAAAAACATTAGATTAACTAGTCATTGAGCGCAGCCGAAATGACCGGTTAATTAGTGTTCGTCCATAAAGTCAGTGTCTGATTCATAGTGTCCGAGTTTAAGG
>JAVHQG010000189.1:0-3434 GCA_036171035.1 Bacteroidales bacterium | reverse complement strand
CCAGAACATATTTCCAGCAACAAATGAGTAATCTGTTAATCTGAAATTAAATCTTCTAATATAATCCTTCAAAATAAAATTATTTGTTGTTTTAAATTCATCTTTTTCTGCATCGTATTCATCGCTAATACAATCTGTAGCACAAATGATTCCAACATCAGGTTGATTTTTAAATAATTCAAGAATGTTCTGTGTATTTTCTTTTTCTGCAATTTTATACAAATCGTTTTTCCATTTTTCTCCATAGAAAACCTGTGGGCTTTGTTTGTCATGAAGGAGTAATATAAGATCGCTTTTTTGATTTGTTTTCAAATATAAATCCATCAAGGCAAGTTTTGCTCCAATATCTTTACCAATATTGGGAGTAGAGATAATAATGGAATTAATTTTGTTGCAATTAATTTCTTTATTTTGATCGGGGTTAATGTTCAAAAATAATTTTTTATCGCCAGATGCAATGTGCGATAAACGAGGGAAGATGTCATCAATCTCACTATTATAATAAGAATGATAAAAGATAGAAGTTGTTAGCATTTTTGCATAGTAATAAAGAACTCAAAAGTATTCAGCTTTGTCATCACGGTTTGTTCTTCAATAACTTTTAATTTTATGAAGTTGTTTTCGAATAAGAGATTCATGTGTTTTAAAAATAGTTCAGGAGTCCATACCCAGCAATGTACATCAATATATTTACCGATCGATTCTCTCGCAAAATTAAATGCGATGGCAAGATATTCTTTGGTTATGGCAAATTCTTGCGAAACTTCACCACTATGGTGCTTTACAGGATCATTCTGAGTTTCGTTGTGTGCATATAAAAAATAGTCAAACACAATTTTTGGAGATGGCTTTGTTCTGCACTCAAGATATGCTCCAATAATATCAGATATTTCGGTTGTTTTGCGTCTGAAATCAAAACAATATCTTTTATCGGGAATGGCTAATTGGAGAATTCCATCATTGTCTAAAACCGACTCAATTTCATTAAGCCAATGTATTAAATTTGGAACATGTTCAATCACATGAGAAGCAATGATTAAACCAAATGTATCAGTGCCTACAAGTTCTTTGTACGATTGCCCTTTATGGATATAATCAACGTGTACAATATTTTCCTTGATAACTGTTGGATTATTTTTGTAGTTTTCTTTTAATTCTTCTTCACTAAATACATCTAAAAACCTTGAATTCGGATGTTCAGGTGGAAGTATGGGATTACAAAGTGGCGAAATTTCAAGACATTTGGAGTTTGTAATATAATCGGCTACTTTAAAATAGTTATTCCTCATGTTTTATTTTTTTAACAGCTTTTTCTCCTGCCCATGGGTACGCCTTTCTTGGTGGAATGGACAATTTGAATTCAACGCTTTGGTTTGATAAATTTGGACTATAATATGGATCATTATTAATAATGTAACTCCATTTATCATACATGTATTTTACTTCCGATTTAAGTCGTTTATTTTCTTCTTTATCGAAATCGGTTCCTCTTGAAATGGATTCATGGTGATATAATTCTGCAAATGGTGTCCACACATTTATATATCCTTTTTCTTTAAGTTTTAAGCAGAAATCCACATCATTGTATGCAACTTGTAAATCAATTTCATTGAGTCCACCAACTTCTTCGTAGAGGTGTTTTTTTACAAAAAGACATGCACCTGTCAGGGCTAAAAAATTTTGAATTAATTGTGTTTTATTAAAATAGCCGGGACTCTCACGTTCATAGTTTTTGTGTATGTGGTTTCCTACTGTATGGATTCCCAAAATAATTCCTGCATGTTGAATTGTGTTGTTCGAGAAATATAATTTCGCACCAACGGCACCAACTTCTTTTCTTAAAACCTGACTTACTATTTCACTTAACCAGTCTTCGTTAATTACCTCAACATCGTTGTTTAAAAGCCCAATGATTTCTCCCTTTGATACGTTTACACCTAAATTATTTATTGCAGAGTAATTAAAATCAAAAGCATAAGGAACAACTTTAATATTGTTGTATTTCCGGGTTATTGTGACAAGATAATTAAGCGTTGATTTATTTTTACTGTTGTTATCAATAATAATAATTTCATAATTTTTATATGTTGTTTTATCAATGATACTCTCAATACATTTTGAAAGATACTCAAGTTTGTCTTTTGTGGGAATAATTATGGAAACAAGTGGAAGTTGGGTTGGCAAATGTCTTCTAACTCTGTAACCAAAGTTGGGTGCAGTAACAACTTCGGCATCTTGATTAGTTCTTTTTAAATGATCTGCCAGTGATCTTAATGCTGCATCATAAGCATAATTTTTTGAACCCATGCTCGAAGCGGTTGAGCTTGGCAATGTTCTCCAATGATACAGTACATGTGGGATATGCTTTATTTGTGATATTTTTATTTGTTCAATAAATCGATGTGCTAAATCGTAATCCTGACTGCCTTCATAACCTTTTCTAAACCCACCGATTTTTTTAACAATTGAAGTTTTATACACCCCTAAATGGCTAATCATGTTGTGCCCGCAAAATAAATCATAATTCCAATCACTTTTGAAATATGCCCCATGCCTGTTTCCATTAATATCAATTTTATCTTCATCAGAATAAATTAAGCAGATTTCAGTGTTTTCATTAAGTGCATGAACTACCATAAACAGGGCATGAGCAGGCAATTCGTCGTCCTGATCCAATAAAGCAATATAATCACCGGTAGCGAGGTTAATTGCTGAATTTGAGGCATCACTGATGTGCCCATTTTTTTCTCGATAACAAACTTTTATTCGTTTATCTTTTTTTTGATACTCGTCTAATACTATTTTTACATTTGGATCTGTTGAACAATCGTCTGCCAGACATAACTCCCAGTTTTCGTACGTTTGATTAATAATTGAATCAAATGCTTTTTTTAGATAAATTATTTCCGGATTATAAATGGGGGTAACAACAGAGATCAATGGTTGAATTTTGAATTTTGGTATCATTTTTTTCATCAAAGCAATATCTTCTGCCCTGATTGTATCAAATATCCTTGTCCATCCAATATATGTATTTGGATCTTTATTCGACTCTAAACTGATTGCCCTGCCTTCTTTATGCCCATAACGCAAATAATGATTCAACGGATTAATCCCTGCATTTTGAACATCTGAATTTATCTCTAAATAATAGTTTGTGTCAAATTCCGGACTTGGATTCCGCCCTTCTTTTACACCATAAACAATGTAATGAAAAAGTGGATTGATGTTGTTTTCAGCAACGTCCTTATTGTTTTGCAAATAATAGCTTGTATTGAAAAATTGATTTGGGTTCAAGCCTTGCCTGGTACCTACAACAATAAAATGCTTGAGTGCATCTTTGATTTTAGTGTGATTCGGAGTTTGAGCTAAATAATACACGCCAGTGTATTTGGTACGACCGACCCTAAACATCCAGGGGTAAAGATGGTCAT
>JAVHQG010000188.1:0-3442 GCA_036171035.1 Bacteroidales bacterium | reverse complement strand
TAGGGTCGGGGCAAAGGCTGATTTTATAAAACAGTCGTTTTCTTGCTGACACTAATTAGTGTCTATCCATAGGTAGTTTATATCTCCTGATTTTATCAAATTGATAAAGTGCATTTGCCACAGCGGCAGCCGTTGGAACAAGCCCTATTTCTCCAAGTCCTTTAGCGCCATATGGTCCATACGTATCTTTTTTCTCAACGCCAATTACAACTATTTCAGGAATATCTTTTGCTTTTATAATTTTACAATCTCTTAATTTTTTACTTAGCAAACGTCCATCTTTCATAGGCAAGTCTTCTGTAAGTGCATATCCTATACCCATCAAAACGGCTCCTTGAACTTGTCCTTCAAAAGATACAGGATTCATTATTTTACCGGCATCGTGTGCAGCATAAATTGTTTCAATTTTCCCTTGCTCGTTTAGAACACAAAGCTGCGCAGCATATCCATAAGCAAAATGAGTAATCACTTTATCTACGTTTGCTCCCGGTTTAGTTGTCCAATTACACTCCCAACGACCAATGTAAGTTTTGCCAATCATTTTTTCGATACCAATATTTTGCAAATCATTTCTGATTGTTTTTGTTGCATCAATAATAGCGTTCCCAAGCAATGCTGTAGCACGCGAAGAAGTTGTCATTCCTGTAGGGATAGATGCTTCTGTGTCAACAAAGACATCAATTATTTTAGGATCCAAACCGGTTTCCTCGCAGAATGTCTGTATTGCCATATTGTGAATTCCTTGCCCCATCTCTGTCCAACCATGATGAATTTCAATATGAGATAGCGATTTAAAAATAATTTTAACATCACTGTAATCCAACATTCCATTGCCAACACCTGAATTTTTAATTCCGGTAGCAATTCCTGTAAATTTCGATTGATAAAATTTATCCTTTAATGCAAGCAAACATTCTCTAATCCCAACGCTGTTGTCAAGAACCTGCCCTGTTGCTGTCATAGAGCCATTTACAAGTGCATTATCATACCTAAACTGCCAACGATCAAACCCGGCTTTTTCGCACAATTCATCAATACAACTTTCAATGGCAAAACAAACCTGATTTGCACCAAATCCACGCATGGCACCACTCGGGATATTATTTGTATATACCGTTTTGGCTTCCAAATCAACAATTGGCATATGGTATCCTGAAGTAGCATGACCGGCAACCCGCTCCATCACTTTCGCACCAACAGAGGCATAAGCTCCACTATCGCCAACTGCTCGCAATTTAAGAGCAGTAAATTTTCCGTAAGCATCGCACCCAACTTCCATATCCATAAAAACAGGATGTCGTTTCGGATGCATAGTTATTGATTCTTCACGTGATAAAACAAGCCTTACAGTCCTTTTTAGAAGATATGCAAAAAGACACACATGTCCCTGAACAGTCATATCTTCTTTACCTCCAAAGCCACCACCGGTAGGAACGAGTGTTACACGTACTTTTTCTTCTGATATTCCAAGTATTTTAGCACATTGTATTTGATCAACATAAATTCCTTGCCCGTTAGAATACAGATGAACACCATTGTTTAAAGGCATTGCAACAGCTCCTTCACACTCCAGAAATCCATGTTCAATTCTTTGTGTCTGAAAAAAACCTTTTGCAACAAATGCAGATTTTTTTAATGATTCATCAGCATCACCCCCACGCCGTACAATACAATTATCAAGTAAGTTAGAATGATTTGGTTGAACGGTAATAATGTCTTTTAACGCCTCATATGGGTCTGTAACCGGCTCATAAATTTCATATTCTATGTGAATCAATTTTGCTGCTTCTCTTGCAATATCTTCGCTTTCTGCAACCACTCCGGCTAGCACATCACCTATATATCTTGTGATTTCTCCCTCAGCAATCATTAGAGGCCAGTCCTGATTTATCAAACCAATAAAACGATTACCGGAAACATCTTTTGCAGTAAATATTTTTATTACTCCCGGATATTTTTCTGCATCAGCAACGTTGATTTTTAAAACTTTTGCTCGTGGATGATCACTAAATTTCAACGCTCCGTGAAGCATGTTTTCAAATTGCAGATCACCTACAAAATCCCTTTTACCAATAGCGGTTTCATATGCCTGATATTTCGGAAATGCTTTCCCTATTTTGCCCGTAACGTCTGAAAACTCAATTGTTTTATTTTCACGAATTGATTGGAAAGCAAGTTCAATAGCATCAATAATTTTCACATATCCGGTGCATCTGCACAAATTTTGATTCAACGCCGCCGCAATCTCTTTTCTTGTTGGATTCTGATTTTCCTGCAACAGGACTTTTGTCCTCATGATAAATCCAGGTATGCAAAATCCACATTGAACAGCACCTTTTTCCACATAAGCTTTTGCAATTACATCACGTATTTTGTCAGGTATTCCCTCCATAGTAATGATGTTTGCACCATCAAGTGTCTTCATTAAAGAAACGCATGATAATTTGGCTTTACCATTAATTTCAACCATGCAAGCACCACAGGCAGACTGGCATGAGCATCCATCTTTTACAGAGGTGATTTTTTCTGTATTTCGGAGATATTTTAAAAGTGACAAATTCACATCACCTTCATATATTTTTTTAATTCCATTTAACTTGAACTGTATCATAAGATAGTTTGTGATTTTTATTCAAAAATGCAAAAAAAAATATAAAAACAATAATTTTATAGGTAAAAGTCCTTCGTAAGATTTATATATTCAGGGCTATATTCATGACGGGTTGTGAGTTCTATTGTGATAAACGCTTCTATAAGAGATTGCTCTTTATTACAAAATTCAAGTAATAAACGTGAAGGGCTTTTCCATGGACAAGGCAATACAATTGTTTTTCTAGAGCAAAACAGCGAAGATTCATGACATAATCCGATAAATTGAAGACCTTCTGTATAAGGCAAAATCACCGAAAACACACCATTATCGGTAAGTAATAATTTTACTGCACGGATAAGATCATGAAATGAAAGCAAATCAGTATGACGGCTTATAGTTTTTCCTTCTTGTTTAGGTTTGAGTGAATTACTGAAAAATGGAGGGTTCGAGATAATCAGATCATATTTTTTTTCTGTTAATTGTGCATAATCTTGAATAGGTAGCCTATGTGCCGTTATTCTGCTCGCCCATGGGCAAATTGAGATATTTTCAACAGCCTGAACAAAAGAATTTTGATCGATTTCAACAGCCTCAATTTTAGCCCCACATCGCTGCGCAATCATAATAGCAACAAGTCCTGTACCCGTTCCGATATCTAGTACATTTTGCACATTGGCACAATCAGTCCATGCGCCCAACAACACACCATCGGTGCCAACTTTCATCGCCGACTTTTCCTGATAAATCGTAAATTGTTTAAACCTAAAAAAATTATTTCCCATAATTAGTTCTTATAAGAAAACTCAGTGTCAGATAAGAAAATGTCAAGAATGAGGCTTTCACGGCAAC
>JAVHQG010000187.1:0-3458 GCA_036171035.1 Bacteroidales bacterium | reverse complement strand
CCTCATTCTTGACATTTTCTTATCTGACACTGAGTTTTCTTACAAGAACTACTTAATTTATACTTTAAAGGGTTTCAATCAATACATTTTTTGTAAACGGCGACCAGTAATTTGCTAACACCACAATACAAAACATTAAAATTATTCTCATTTTTTTAGTATATGCAAAGTACCATTTCCATAAAAGGGTTGCGAAAGTAGGTAAATTATTTGAGAATTGAATCAAAAAATATGTTTTTGTTTATTGTATTTGCACCACCGTCACACGCTAAGTGCTATTTTTATGGCTTAACATTTACAGAATAAATATATTATTGCCTGATAAATTACAAAAAATCAATCTCAGTCTAACCAATAAATTATTGTTTTTTAAAATTATAGAAAAATACCATTGAAAGCAGATTGTTATATTCACCTCTGTCAATATACCAAAGTGCACCTGAATAGTCAGCTCTTACAGGCAGCAAGGAATAAGTGAAACGTAAACTCACAGAAAATTTTTCAGAAAAGATATATGAAATACCAGCAGTTCCTGTCAGTTCAAATTTATAAAAATCGGGATACGCTTTTGTATATCCGTACGAGTCTTTATCTTCAAAAGCGTTGATTAAATAGCCGCCACCAATACCAATTTCACCTTTATATTTTTTTTTATAAAAATAACTTATTAAAACGGGTACTTCGATATAGTTTAATTTTGAACGATAATAGTTAAACTTCCCACTTAAAGTATCCAGGCCCTTACTGCCTTTTTGAATAAATTTCATTTCCAACTGCAGGCTATATTTTTCATTTAATTTGGTATTTACGAAAGCCCCGGCAACAAATCCCACCTTATTATATCCGGAATGATGATCCCCATCAAGTTGAGAGCCGACAATTCCGCCAGTTATGCCTCCATCAAAACGCTGAGCCTGCACTATGATTGAGCACATCAATAAGAGGGTAAAAATAAGTTGATTCATATATAAAAAAACACAAAGTTATAAAAAACAAATTTGACATTTGCTAACAAATAAATTAAGTATATCTTTGCGTTAGTTTAAATCGGGGTGTGGCGCAGTTGGCTAGCGCACTTGCATGGGGTGCAAGGGGTCGGACGTTCGAGTCGTCTCACCCCGACTTTTATAAAAAAAGAGTTTGATGTTCAAACTCTTTTTTAATTTAGTAGCAAAAGCGTAGCAAATCTTTAATTTTTCTTTCCTTTGATCTACTTCATTTAACACATTTTATTAAAACTGTTAAATTATCGTTCACAAGTAGTATAAAGTTCGTTAAGTTTTGTTTTTTTGACCGGGAATTCATATCCAATTATTACATTTGTATAAAAAACATTAATGGCACTACCCGTCAATATAGAACACCTTATTAATGGACAATCCGTTGAATGGGATCGTTTGGAATTCAAAAAAGGTTGGAATCCAATGAAGGTATTGCATACCATGTGTGCATTTGCTAATGACATTAATAATTGGGGTGGTGGTTATATCATTATTGGAATTGATGAAGAAAATGGCGTTCCTAAATTGCCACCAAAAGGAATTAAGCTGGGTGAAGTAGATGGTATCCAAAAAGAACTGGTAAACCTATATTACAAAATACAACCAAACTATTTTGCCATATCGCAACCATATCTGCTGAATGATAAACATATTCTGGTGATCTGGGTTCCCGCTGGTGATCATAAGGTATATTTAGCACCGGATAATCTTGGTGAATCATACCAACGATTGCCATACATCAGACAAGGTTCAGAAACGATTGTTGCCCGCGGTGAAAATTTAAGACGCCTGCAAGAACTAACAGCTAGGATTCCCTTTGATGATCGAATTAATCAAACGGCAAGTATTGATGATTTTGATCTGTCTTTAATCCATGAATTTTTACGGGAAATAAAAAGTGATTTATTTGAAGAAAGTAAAAGAATTCCATTTGCTGATCTTTGTCGTCAGATGTTTATAGCTAAAGGGTCTAACGAATATTTAAAACCAGTAAATACCGGTTTGTTATTGTTTACGAAATCACCGGAACGTTTTTTTGATCGTACTTGGATTGAAATTGTTGACCATACGAAGAAATCTGGGGGTAAGACTTTTATTGAAAAATATTTTAAAGGTCCAATTCATCATCAACTGGAACGGGCATTGGAATACATTGAAACATCTGTATTGGAACAAGTAACGACAAAAATAACCGGTAAACCAAAACCAGATAAATATTTTAACTATCCTTACGAAGCCATAGAAGAAGCCCTTTCCAATGCAGTTTATCACAAAAGTTATGAAATTGGAAAACCTATTGAAATTCAGATATTTCACGATAAGATTCAAATATTAAATTATCCGGGTCCCATTCCACCAGTAGATGCAAAGTTATTAGCGACACAAAAACGCATCGTTGCTAGGGATTATCGTAACCGGCGCATTGGTGATTTTTTAAAGGAATTAGGACTGACAGAAGGGCGATCAACCGGAATACCATTAATTTATTCATCAATGGAAGATAATGGATCGCCTTTGCCAGTAATTAAAACAAATGAAAATTGCGATTATTTTCTTGTAACACTTCCTATAAGAATTGCAATTAGTGACTATGATGGTAACCATGATAACACTAATGATATTCAAGCAACTAGCGTAAATCGTAACCATGTTGGTGACCATGATAGTGACTATGATAGTGACTATGATGATGAAAAAATTACTGAAGTTGTTAATTTCTGTATTGAACCTAAATCCCGTGATGATATTTTTGATTTTTTAGGTATCAGCAATCACTACAAAAATTATTACAAATACATGAAACCAGCAATAGATAATGGCTGGTTGGTAATGACAATCCCAGACAAACCAAAAAGTAAAAATCAGAAATACAGAACTACTGCAACGGGATTAGCTTTAATTCGCAAGGATAACTAGTGTTCGTCCATAAAGTCAGTGTCTGATTCATAATTTAGCGAAGCGATCTCATGGACACATTGCAATCTTATAATAGTCACCATGGGGTGCAAGGGGTCGGATGTTCGAGTCGTCTCACCCCGACTTAGAGAAATAAGGCTTTGTGAAATTTTCCACAAAGCCTTTGTTTTTTATTTACATACAAAAGAACATACTTTTTGAAAGATATTCAATTATACATTGTAAGTTTTTTGATTTTATATTTATTCCAAAACAACTATAATTTATGCTATACTCTAAATTAATTAACGCTCTTTAAAGAAATTAAAATAATGCTTAAAAAAATATTAACGCCTTTTCTATTTGATCTGCTTATTAGATCTGCATGTTTTTTAATTTAATGTCATTTACCTCCTTTCATTGTTTAAATTGTCATACAAATTATTATGTATATATTTATTTACAGACTCATTCTTTAATATTATGAGACATAATTAAATTAAAAGTAGCGAAACACGCTGTTAAACTTATTTTTATTTATTACATTTGGGTTCAAGAAAG
>JAVHQG010000186.1:0-3468 GCA_036171035.1 Bacteroidales bacterium | reverse complement strand
CTCAAAAATAAAATTATTTCAAATAATCATCAAAATATTGTGAAACCTTTTGCATTAGGTGTACTCTGTCAGAACCAATAGAAATGTTGTGTTCATGAGTCGGATAAAGAAAATAATCAACTTGTTTTCCCTTTTTTATACATTCTTCAATAAATGAGAGGCTGTGTTGCAAAACTACAGTGTTATCAATGTATCCATGAACAATTAGCAGTTTTCCTTTTAAGCTGTCAACTTTGTTAAGTAATGATGAGTTCTTGTACCCATCAGGATTTTCGTCAGGTGTGTCCATATATCTTTCACCATACATCACTTCATAAAATTTCCAGTCAATCACGGGACCACCTGCTACGCCAACTTTAAACACATCATTGTGAGCCGTAAGGAGCGAGATGGTCATAAATCCGCCATAACTCCAGCCATGCACTCCAATGCGACTCATATCAACAAAACCAAGACTGCGCAAATAATCCACACCCTTCATCTGGTCTGCCATTTCTGCAATTCCTGTATTTCTATGAATCACACTTTCAAAAGCAAAACCTCTGTTAGCCGAACCTCGATTATCAACAACCAAAACTACGTAGCCCTTTTGCGCCATGTAATATTCCCAAAGGCTTACTCCGCCAAGCCAACTGTCTGTTATCATCTGTGCATGTGGACCGCCATATACATAAATAATTGCAGGATATTTTTTTGTAGAATCAAAATTTACAGGCTTAATAATCTGACAATATAAGTCTGTTTTGTCGTCTGCTGCTTTGATTGTGAATATTTTTGCTTCACCTGTTTTATAATCTTTTAAAGGATTTTTTGAAGTTAGCAGATTGTAAACTTTTTTGCCCTCAACAGTTATAAGATTCACTGATTTAGGAATCTTGGTGCTAGCGTAACTGTCAAGAATATATTTTCCTGAACCACTAATTTTCGAATTATGAAATCCTTCTTCCTGTGTTATTTTAAAGGTTAACCCTGAACTTATACTTGTCCTGTAAAGATGCTTTTCAATTGGGCTTACAGCCGTTGATGAATAATAGACAAATTCCTCTTTTTCATCAAATCCATATACATCTAATACCACCCATTCTCCTTTTGTTATTTGCCGAATAAGTTTGCCATCGGTATTATATAAATATATGTGATTATACCCATCGCACTGACTTTGCCAGATAAATTGGTTTGATTTTGATTTCAAAAACACAATTGGATGCAATGGTTCAACATATCTGTCATTTTTTTCTTCAAAAAGTGTTTTAGCAAGTTCTCCGGTAGCAATATCATACTGATTTAATTTCATGTGATTTTGTTCCCTGTTGAGTACTGCTATGTAAACTGATTTTTCGTCAGGACTCCATGCAATATTCGTAAGATATTGTTCTTTTGGTTCACCTGTTTTCAGAAACGTAGTTTTCCCTGTTGCTACTTCAAATATTCCAACAGTTACTTCATGGCTTTTCATGCCTGCCATTGGGTATCTGATTTTATTCACTTCTGCAACCCTTTTCGTGATATCTACAAGTGGGTATTCTGAAACCATTGATTCATCCATCCTGTAGAATGCAAGATATTTACCATTGGGAGACCAAAATGTGCCTTTTGTAATTCCAAATTCATTGCGATGAACTTGTTGTCCATTAACAATTCCTCTATTTTCATCTTTTGTGATCTGTGTTATTTTTTCTGATTTATCTGCAATAAAAAGATTGTTATCAATTGTATAAGCAAGCATGTCTGTCGAAAAATCAAAATTTTCAGCAGCCTTATCACATTTAATCGCTGATACTGCCTTTTTTGTATTTATATTGAAAATACCCATATTCGTACCCTGAAAAAACTTAAAATTGCTATTATCAATCCATTCCATTACAGGGATAGTCTTAAATGGTTCAAATCCCATATTTTTAAAGGCTTCTGTTAGATCATCCGGCTTGAGAAGTTCTGTTGTTTTGTTCGATTTTACATTACCCATAACTAGAATGTTGTCTTTTACAAAAGTGTAGTTATCGGTGTTGCCTTTCCATAATAGTTTCGAAACATATTCAGGATAGAGGTATGTGTAATGACCTACAACAGCATCTTCTATCGTGAGTTCTTTCTCTTGTGCACTACTTTTAAACGATATAATTAAAAATAAACTAAAGCTGATTAAAAATGCTATATTTTTCATTTTATCTATATTAATATTTGCACGAACTTAATAAGTCTATATTTTATATCATACAATAATAATATTTTTTTTGTAATCTATGTGTTTTACGCTTTATATTTGCTCCCTAATATTTTTTTCTTGAGCGATATGCCAAACATATGTATTAATATCATTATTTTATTTCTGATTATTGGTCAGTCGTGCAAGGTTACTAAACATGAGGAGGATAGCGTTGTGATGGTTAAGCATGAGGAGAAGAAGAAAGAAATTTATATAAGAAAAAAAACTGAAATTTATATTCAGAAAAATCTGCCGGAACTGGAACAAATTTTAATTGAAAGTGGGTTAGTAAAAATCAGAGATTATGATTCATCTATACAAATGGATTTAAAGTATGCCTGTGAAAATAATTTTCTTAAAATGAACCTTTATGGGGATTTAAAAGAAGGATATTTGCAAGAACCGGTAGCGAAGCAACTTGTAAAAGCGCAACGTTTTTTAAAAGATACTTTTCCTCAATATTCGCTGGTTGTATTTGATGCTGTAAGACCATTAAGCATACAACAAATGATGTGGGATTCTATTAAAGTTTCTGTTGATCAGCGGTCGCACTTCTTGTCAAATCCTAGCTTTGGCTCTTTGCACAATTTTGGCGCAGCTGTAGATGTTAGCATTGTAGATGCTGATGGGAAAGAGCTAGATATGGGTACTGCTTATGATTCATTTGAACCTCTTGCTTATCCTGCACTTGAAAATAGTTTCGTAAACAAAGGGCTATTGACCAAACAACAATTAGAAAACAGGATGCTGCTACGGCGTGTCATGAGGAAGTCTCTTTTTAAAGAAATTCCAACTGAATGGTGGCATTTTAATGCTTGTTCAAACA
Source organism: Bacteroidales bacterium (assembly GCA_036171035.1). GTDB lineage: Bacteria > Bacteroidota > Bacteroidia > Bacteroidales > GWF2-35-48 > GWF2-35-48. Next base: position 436 of record JAVHQG010000186.1, on the reverse strand, counting down.
AAGAGGCTCGGGTGTATTACTCACTAATTAGAAATCATACTTTAAAACGGAAAACAAGAACTCATCTTGATCGTGATGGAAAAGTCAACATTTGTTTTAAAGTTCAAATTAAAGTTTCAATGTCACAAATCGAACTTAATTCGCCTGAATTTAAAGGATTACAGGTTACAAGTTATAAACATAAAGGTTTATACAAATATGTGATTGGTGATTGTAAAGATATTGCTTCTGTTTATGATTTACTTGACAGGGTTAATAAGTTGGGATTTTCAGATGCTTTTATTGTGGCTTTTAATAATAATTCCAGAATTGAAGTACGGGACGCTATTGAGTTAATGCCTTAAAATAAAAAAGACTGTATATACAGTCTTTTTTATTTTTTATTTTACTTTTCTCTTTCCAGATGGACAGCACCTTTCAGCTCATATTTAATTTC
>JAVHQG010000185.1:0-16511 GCA_036171035.1 Bacteroidales bacterium | reverse complement strand
TAAATCCCTTCGGGATTAATATAAAAATGAAGTGAGAAATGTTAGTTATAACTTACGAACATATACCTTCACATAAAATTTTTAACAGAGATTATGATTGGGAGTTGTGACTAATATCATGTAGTTCTTGTAAGAAAACTCAGTGTCAGATAAGAAAACGTCAAGAATGAGGCTTTCGTAGTTTTGAAAATCAAGGAGTTTACTTTTGTAAATGACTGTTTTCAAAACCAGAGTAACGAAATTATTGGCGTTTTCTTGCTGACACTATGTATCAAAAAAAAACTAACCTTTTACTTTTATCAAATATAAAAAGGTTTAAAAATTTGTTTTAAGTTCCCAAGCATTTTCTTTATCTTCGCAATCTTTTTAGAAAAATAAAATAGCGTATAAATTGATTATCATTATGTTTTCAGGTATTGTTGAAGAAACCGGAAAGGTTGTAAAAATTGAAAAAAACAAAGGGAATGTTCACATTTCTATAAATTGTTCTTTTGTGAATGAATTAAACATCGATCAAAGTATTTCACATAATGGCGTATGTCTTACTGTTGTTAAAAAAAATAGTAGATGCTATACCGTAACTGCAATACAAGAAACACTCATAAAATCGAACCTTGGGCTTCTAAAAGTAAATGACGAAGTAAATCTTGAACGAAGTATGAAACTTGATAGGCTTTTGGATGGGCATTTAGTACAAGGGCACGTTGATCAAACAGCCATTTGCACAAAAGTGGAAGAAGCCGATGGAAGTTGGTATTACACGTTTGAATATGATTCTTCAAAAGGGAATATGACTGTTGAAAAAGGCTCTATTTCTGTTAATGGGGTGAGTCTTACTGTTGTAAATTCAAAAAATAATAGTTTTCAAGTAGCTATCATTCCGTTTACGCACGATGTAACAAATTTTCATTGCTTTAAAAAAGGCACTGTTGTAAATCTTGAATTTGATATTGTTGGAAAATACATTCAAAAGATTCTTGCAGCACAACTCCCTCATATGCTTACCCCTGAAAAGAAGACAAAGAATATAAAGAAAAAAGTTATTAGTCGAAAATAAAAAAAATAGACAATTAGCAATTAGTAATTGATACTATTGAAACATCAAATTAATATCAAATATTTTATATAGCAAAAGCAAACAAATATGAATAAATTCCCCGAACATAAGAGTTTTGATCTTTCACAGATAAACAAAGACGTACTAAAAAAATGGAAAGAGGCCGGAACTTTTGAAAAAAGTCTTTTATCACGGAAGAATAGTAAACCTTATATATTTTATGAAGGACCTCCTTCAGCAAATGGAATGCCTGGCATACACCATGTGATGGCAAGAGCAATAAAGGATGTTTTTTGCAGATATAAAACCCTACGTGGATATTTAGTTGAACGCAAGGCAGGATGGGATACTCATGGGCTTCCGGTTGAGTTGGGCGTTGAAAAAGCACTGGGAATTACAAAAGAAGATATTGGTACAAAAATTACTGTAGAGGAGTATAATCAGGCTTGCCGCACAGATGTAATGAAATACACCGATCATTGGGAAAATCTTACAGATACGATGGGCTTTTGGCTCGATATGTCTGACCCATATATTACATATGATAACAGATATATTGAAACACTATGGTATTTATTGAAAGAACTACATAAAAAAGGTTTGCTCTATAAAGGATATACAATACAACCATTTTCGCCGGCAGCAGGAACAGGTTTAAGCACACACGAACTCAATCAGCCCGGATGTTATAAAACGGTCAAAGACACTACTGTTGTGGCTCAGTTTAAAATAATAAAAAACAGCAAGTCTGAATTTTTATTTGCAGATACTGATTGCGAATTATTCTTTCTGGCATGGACAACAACTCCATGGACATTGCCTTCAAATACGGCACTTGCAGTTGGTGATATTCCATATCTGAAAGTTCGTACATTTAATCCATATACAGGAAAGCCAGTAATTGTAATACTTGCAAAAGCATTGTTTAATATATTTTTTGCAGAGAAAAACAAAGATATTCCGCTGAATGAATACAAAGAAGGCAATAAAGATATTCCATACAAAATTCTTTCAGAATATAATGGAAAAGAGTTTGACGGTATTCGTTATGAGCAGTTAATGCCGTATATCCAACCTACAGATGGAGACGCATTTAAAGTTATTCTAGGCGATTTTGTTACAACTGAAGATGGAACAGGCATTGTACATATTGCGCCAAGTTTTGGTGCTGATGACTTCCGTATGTCAAAACAATATGGTTTAGGAACCCTTACATTGGTCAACAGACAGGGAAAATTTGTTGAAGGTATGGGCGAATTGAGCGGTCGCTATGTGAAAAACGCTTATGATGCGACAATCCCTGAAGGAACCAATGAAGTAGATGTTGATATTGCAGTCATACTGAAAAAAGAAAACAAAGCATTCCGCATAGAAAAATATGAACATAACTATCCTCATTGCTGGAGAACGGACAAACCAATCATTTACTATCCGCTTGATTCATGGTTTATTAAAACAACAGCCGTCAAAGACAGGATGATTGAACTGAACAACACCATAAACTGGAAACCTGCATCCACTGGCTTTGGACGATTTGGGAAATGGTTAGAAAATCTAGTTGACTGGAATCTTTCACGTTCACGTTTTTGGGGAACACCACTACCTATATGGGTTACAGAAAATCGATCTGAAATAAAATGTATCGGTTCGGTGGCTGAACTTAAAGCAGAAATGCAAAAATCTTTTGAAGCCGGTTTTATGACCGAAAATCCGCTTGCTAAATTTGAAGAAAATAATTTCACAAAAGACAATTATAGCATATTTGACCTGCATCGTCCTTATGTTGACAAAATAATTCTTGTTTCAGCCGATGGGAAAAAGATGATGCGTGAACCCGACTTAATTGATGTATGGTTTGATTCAGGGGCAATGCCATATGCACAATTGCATTATCCATTTGAGCATAAAGACGATTTCCACAATCATTATCCTGCCGATTTTATTGCAGAAGGCGTAGATCAAACACGTGGATGGTTTTTTACCCTCCATGCAATTGCCGTAATGCTATTTGATACAGTATCATACAAAACGGTTATATCAAACGGGCTTGTTCTTGATAAAGCAGGCAATAAAATGTCGAAAAGACTAGGAAATGCCGTTGATCCATTTACAACCATCGAAAAACATGGGTCAGATCCATTGCGCTGGTACATGATCTCCAACTCGCAACCATGGGACGATTTATGTTTTGATGAAAAAGGGATTGATGAAGTAAAGCGAAAATTTTTCGGCACACTTTACAATACATATTCGTTTTTTGCACTATATGCAAATGTTGATAATTTCACATACGCAGAGCCAAATGTGCCTGCAAATGAGCGACCTGAACTCGACAGATGGATTCTTTCATTGCTAAATTCGCTTATTAAAGATGTAGGCAATTTTTATAATGATTATGAGCCGACCAAGGCAGCAAGGGCAATACAAGATTTTGTTTCTGAAAACATGAGCAACTGGTTTGTTCGTTTAAGCAGAAAACGTTACTGGGGTGGAGAATATTCAAAAGATAAAATTTCTGCATACCAAACCCTATATACTTGTATTGAAACCATTGCAGTGATTGCATCGCCGATAGCTCCATTTTATATGGATAAGCTGTATTGCGAACTGAATGAAATTTCAAAAAAACATAATTCAGACTCTGTGCATCTTGCATCATTCCCTGCTTTTAACGAAAATTTGATCGACAAAGCACTGGAAGAAAGAATGGATTTGGCTCAAAAAGTTTCATCAATGGTTTTAAGCTTAAGACGTAAAGTAAATATAAAAGTACGTCAGCCATTGAGCAAAATCATGATTCCTGTGCTTGATGAAGCATTTGAAACAAAAATTGAAGCCGTGAAAAACATTATTCTCACAGAAACAAACATTAAAGAAATTGAATACTTAAAAGATGCTACCGGAATACTTGTAAAAAAAATCAAGGCAAACTTCAAAACATTGGGCCCTCGATATGGTAAAATAATGAAATCAGTTGCGGCAGCTATTGCGCAGTTTTCACAACAAGATATAAGCAACTTCGAAAAGCAGGGAGGCAGAGAAATGCAAATAGAAGGGCAAACTGTGGTGTTAATTCCTGAAGATGTTGAAATCATGTCAGAAGATATTCCGGGTTGGCTTGTTACAAACGATGGTTCTCTTACTGTTGCACTTGACATTAATGTAACAGATTCATTACGAGAAGAAGGCATTGCCAGAGAATTTATAAACCGAATTCAGAATCTGCGCAAAGAAAATCGTTATGACGTTACAGATAAAATTATAGTAGAAATCCAACAACATGACCAACTTGATTCTGCTATTAAACATCATATATCTTACATATGTTTACAAACTTTGGCGGTTTCAATAAATTTAGTTGAAAAACTGGAACAAAGTTCAGCAAAAAGCGTAGAAATCGAAGATAATTTGAATACTTTTATTAAAATTGCAAAAGCAAACCAGTTATAATCTTATAAATTTTACTACTATGGCAAAGAAAGCTACGAAAGCAGAAAAAGAAAAAACCAGATATTCTGATGAAGAGTTGTTTGAATTCAAAGAACTAATACTTGGAAAACTGAATGATGCACAGCGCGAATACGATGTTTTGAGAACAGCATTGTCGCAAAGCGATAGCAATGACACCTTGGACACATCTCCGACATTTAAAATTTTGGAAGAAGGTGCTTCAGTTTTATCAAAAGAGGAGGCTGGAAATCTTGCACAGAGACAGCTCAAGTTCATTCAACATTTGAATGCAGCACTTGTTAGAATTGAAAATAAAACGTATGGCATTTGTCGTGAAACCGGCAAACTTATTCCAAAAGAAAGGCTGCAAGCTGTACCACATGCAACATTAAGCATGGAAGCAAAACTTAAACAGCATTAATTTTTAACATGATATTAAAAAAGTGATTGAAGGTTTCTTTGATCACTTTTTTTATATTTTTAGCAAATGTAGGAAAAAACAACAAATCAAGAATGTCGAAATTAACCAAAGCTTTAGCTGTAATTATACTCATTCTGGCACTTGACCAGATTCTGAAAATATGGATTAAAACACATATGTATCTTGGGCAGGAACACCATATTTTTAGTGACTGGTTTCTGATTCATTTTACGGAAAATAATGGGATGGCATTTGGAATGGAGTTTAACATGAGTTTTGGAAAGATATTATTAAGCCTATTCAGAATTTTTGCTGTATTTGGAATAGGTTGGTTTCTATTTAATATTATTAAAAAAAATTATCATATTGGTCTTGTAATCAGCGTATCAATGATTCTTGCCGGCGCACTAGGAAATATCATTGATAGTGCATTTTATGGAATGATTTTTAATGATAGTATGTTTCAAGTAGCTTCAATATTTCCTGCAAATGGAGGGTATTCGAGTTTTTTACATGGTAAAGTAGTTGATATGCTTTACTTCCCAATTCTTGATGGTCATTTCCCAAAATGGCTTCCTTTTTGGGGAGGAGAACAATTTATTTTTTTCAGACCCGTATTTAACCTTGCTGATTCCTCTATAACTATTGGTGTTGCATTGATTTTGGTTTGTCAAAAAATATTTTTCAAAAAGAACACATCTTCTGATAAAACAATAGAAATGCAAGAGTCGGCACAAGCAAATGTTTTATAAAATAGTTTCATAAAAGTTCGATAACTAAATTTTTATTTTATTTTTGTAAATTACAAACGATAAAAAAGTCACAATGTTTCTAAGAATAATTTATTTACAATTGCTAATTGCGGGAATTTTTATTCTTTTTGATCGTTGCACTCCTGAAAAGTCTGAAGAAGACAATACAATTGGAAATGAGAAAATTGTTAAAGACAGTTCAGATATAAACAAAGTAAAAATAATTTTTTACAATGTCCCTTCTCCGGTTGAAATGGCGTCAATTTTACAACGTTCAGGAATTGCATTCAATCCTGAATTATTAAATCCTATTAAAAATGCTGACAGATATATTACTGCATCAAAAATTGCATTAAACCTTGGTATATATGGAGCCGATTTAAGCTATGTTCGTATGTTTGATCAGTTACAGGCATCAATGAATTATTTAGCTGTAATTAAAAAATTTTCAGAGAAATTAGGTATTCCCAGCGACAAAGGAACAACTACAGTAGGCAGATTAGAAGACAACGTGAACAACCGTGATTCACTTCTGGCAATCATTTCAGAAACATATTCAAATGCAGATGTTTATTTAAAAGAAAATAACAGAGGAAGCACAGCTGCATTGATTATTCTTGGTGGTTGGATTGAAGCATTGTGCACGGCAACAGGGATGATAGATAAACCTGAAAATTCATCTGAAATAATGAACAGAGTTGCAGAACAAAAATTTTCTCTTAACAATATGATTGATTTGCTTTCTGTATATAAAGCAGATGAAACAGTAACGCAATACCTTCCTAAACTCGCAGAATTAAAGAAAATTTATGAAAAAGTTGCAATCAGTTCTTCTGATACAAAAACTGAAACAGATAAGAACAATAAAACAACAACAGTTAATTCAAATTCAAACGTAAAAATCACGGTTGAAAACATTAGAGAAATCAATTCTTTCATAATTGATATTCGGAAAGAAATGATAAAATAGCATACTCGCTTTTTATGAAAACTATTCTCCCAACTTTACTGATAATATTTTTTTTATGTGCAGGCATAAATTCGTACCCGCAATGTAAAATGTTTGCTAAAAAATATTGTATGGATAAATTAAAACCATATATTTTTAATGGGCAAATTAATACTTTAAAAATTAGTGAAGGTGAGATGGCCGAATTGAATTTGACTTTTCAAAAAGGGCAAAACTACAGGATATATGTTTGTTCGCAGGGCAATTTCGATAGAGTAGAATTTAAAGTGATAAACGCCACAAATAACGATTTGCTTTTTTATAACAAAAATCAAGATTTCACTGAAGTGTGGGATTTTAAATCAAATACAGCCGAGCAAATTGCTATAAGAGTTTTTGTACCTGAACCGGAGAAAAAAGAAAACATGGTTCAAAGTGGTTGTGTCTCCATTATGATAGGCTTCATGGATAAATAATTTGCACCCTGAAGAGGAACAGATTATTTTCAGTAAAAAATCGTAAATTATATATGTATTACTTCACCATATGCGGCGGCTGTAGCTTCCATAATTGCTTCAGAAATGGTTGGATGCGGATGAATTGTTTTCATTAATTCATGCCCGGTAATTTCTAATTTTCGTCCAACTACAAGTTCTGCAATCATCTCTGTTACATTGTAGCCAATTAAGTGAGCCCCGAGTAACTCTCCATATTTTGCGTCAAAAATAAGTTTTACAAATCCATCTTTAGCTCCGGCGGCACTTGCTTTCCCTGAGGCTGTAAAAGGAAATTTACCAATTTTTATTTCCAAACCTGCATCAATCGCTTGCTTTTCAGTGATTCCCACTGAAGATACTTCTGGACTTGTATAGATGCACGAAGGAATATTTTTATAATCAATTGGATCAGGATTTTTACCTGCTATTTTTTCTACACAAGTAATGCCTTCAGCAGAAGCAACGTGAGCCAAAGCAGGTCCATGAACGATGTCGCCTATTGCATAAATTCCGGTAACATTTGTTGCATAGAAATCATCTACCAATACTTTGCCTTTCTCAACTTTGACACCAAGCTCTTCCAGTCCAAGTCCTTCAATATTTGTTGTAATTCCAACTGCAGATAACACAATGTCAGCCTCAATTATTTCGTCTCCTTTTGCTGTTTTAACAGTCACTTTACATATATCGTTTACTACTTCAACCATTGTAACAGATGCATTCGTCATAATGTTCATTCCAATTTTTTTAAATGAACGTGCAAGTTGTTTTGATACATCTTCGTCTTCAAGAGGGATAATATTTGGCAAAAATTCCACAAGTGTAACCTTTGTTCCAAGTGTTGCATAGAAAAAAGCCAATTCGCTTCCTATCGCACCAGAACCAACAACAATCATAGATTTAGGTTGCATTTTTAGAGATAATGCTTCACGATAACCAATTATTTTTTTCCCATCTTGTTTTAGATTTGTTAATTCTCTAGAACGAGCACCGGTAGCAAGAATGATATGGTTTGCAGTAACTTCAGAAATGTTCCCATCAATTCCTTTTATTTCAACAGTATTATTATTTTTCAAGTTTCCACGTCCTTGAATTACTTCAATATTATTTTTTTTGAAAAGATACTGAATTCCTTTGCTCATGCTAGCAGCCACACTCCTACTACGTTCTATGATTTTTAAAAAATCGGCACTACATTCGTTAACAACCACCCCAAAATCTGCGGCGTGTTTCATGTAATCATATACTTGAGCACTTTTTAGCAAAGATTTTGTAGGAATGCACCCCCAGTTAAGGCAAATTCCGCCCAACTCAGCTCTTTCAACTACGCAAACTTTCAATCCTAATTGAGAAGCTCTTATTGCAGCAACATATCCACCAGGACCACTACCTATAATGATTATATCAAAATTCATTTCTTAGCAATTAATTTTGGTGCTAAAGTAAATTTTATTTTTTGTTATTGTATTTCATTTGTTCTGATTTTTAGCATATCCATAAAAAATGTTCAAAAAAAAAGCTGTCTCAAGAGACAGCTTTTTTGCAATGATTAATTAAAAAATTTACTTTTTTTCAGGTGTTACACTTCCTTTACTGTCTGAATGACCGGCACAACTTTTTTTGTCACCTTCATGGTTACATTTTGTTCCGTCTTTTTTAGCGCAGCAACCTTTTTTTTCACCTTCAGATTTTGAGCATTTTTTTTCGCAACCTTTTTTATCGGTTTTTTTATCTTTGTCATTATCCACAACTGTAATATTATTCTTTAAAGCAATCGCTTTAACAGGAGAAACACTAACGCCGATAAAAGCAACCAAAGCAATTAATAACATCAAATTTTTCATAATCATAATAATTTAAATTAATACTTATTTCAATTCTATGAAACAAAAATAGTTTATTTTTTAATACAAAATGTTAATTAGATGTTAAAATAAAACTAAACAATGATAAATAGCAGTTAAATTAGTTCAGCAATAACTGTTTGCGTTCCTATAACTTTTTGTTCAAGTGATACATTAATTTTAGCATTTGGAGGAAGTAAAATATCTACCCGAGAACCGAATTTAATAAATCCCACTTCAGTGTTTTGTTTTGCCTGATCGTTTTCTTTTGTGAACGAGACAATGCGTCGGGCAAGAGCACCTGCAATTTGCCGGATCATGATTTCAACATCGTCAGCTTTTTTCAGAACAATTGTTGTTCGCTCGTTATCGGTTGAGGCTTTTGGAGACCATGCAAATAAATGTTTTCCCGGGTGATATTTAAAAAAACTCACCCATCCACTAACAGGAAACCAGTTCATATGCACATTTAATGGAGACATAAAAATTGACATCTGAATTCGTTTATCATTAAAATATTCTGTTTCAGTTATTTCTTCAATTACAACAACAGTACCATCAGCAGGTGCATAAACATATTTATCATTAGTCAATAATTCTCTTTTCGGTTTTCTAAAAAATGAAAGAATAAGAAGAAAGAAAATAACAGATATGGGAAGGAAAAAGTCATAAATAATTGGGATTTGTCGGGTAAAATGCCAAATAATCATGTTTAGTCCAAATAGAAAGATTAGGATGTATCCGATAGTATTATAGCCAACCTTGTGAATCGTCATATGTAAGTTAAGATTTAAGAAGTTCCAAATATACAAAAACAAAAGGAATAGCCAGGAACATGCTATCAAAACGATCGAGTATGCCACCATGACCAGGGAGCAAGGTACCAGAGTCTTTAATGTTTAAACTTCTCTTGAAAAGAGATTCTGCAAGATCTCCATAGGTTCCAACAACAACTATTATTGTGGCAATAATAAGCCAATTAATCAACTGAATATCTTTAAAGAAAATCGAAATCAAGCAAGCAATACCCAATGTTGAGAAAGCACCACCAATGCTACCTTCCCATGATTTTTTTGGAGAAATACGTTGAAACAATCTGTGTTTACCGAGCGTTACACCAAAAATATAAGCAAAAGTATCATTTGCCCAAATTAGAAAAATACATCCAAAAAGAATTTGTGGATGATAATTTGATGACTGATAAAAAACGATGTAATTCAATAAAGAAATAGGGGCAGCAATCCAAATGATTCCAAGCAACGTGTAGGCTATGTTGGTAAAGGGTTGTTCCCGTTTGAAATACATTTCAACAATAAATACCAGCCATGGCAGTAAAAAAAATGGCATAAAAATGCGGGCATCAAATAAGTAAGAAGTAAAAAGAAAATTTCCGATAAAAAACAGTGTGCCAATAACTATTCCCAGTATTTTTTGTGGTTTTATATTAATTGTTTGAATAGAATTATAAAATTCCCACATTCCCACACTAATAATGAGCAAACCTAGCAAGAGAAAAGAGTACATGTGCAACCAAATGCATCCCAGTAGGACAATCGCAAAAATAGCTCCCGTGGTGGCTCGAGTAAAAAAAGTTTTCACTTTTCAAAAGATTTGATTATTTCTAGCGCAGCCTCCTCGTACTCTTTTAAAACATAAAGTTCAATCTCACCTAGCGTGACATAAAAAGAATCTTTTTTATTCAGCATAAAAACTTCAATCTCATTTTCTTCAAGAACTTCTTTTGCAAGTTCTGCCTCATATTCCTGATTTGTTGTATAAATCAAGATCCAGTCTTTTTCTGACATATGATTAATTTGGTTTTACCTCAGATACAGCATTTTCAACAACTTCTGAAACTGGTATAGGTATGACCACATCAAAAGGCCGTTTACCAAAAATTGTTTCTAAATCTTCACTAAATATTACTTCACTTTCTAGCAATTTATTTGCTAATTTTTCAAGGCCTTCTTTATTGTTTTGTAGAACTTCCACCGCTCTTTTGTATTGTGTATCTACCATTTCCTGTACTTCTGTGTCAATGACTTCAGCAATTTTATCACTGTATGGCTTAGTAAATGCGTAATCAGCTTGACCGGAAGAATCATAAAAACTAATATTTTTAAGTTTATCGCTCATTCCAAAATACACAATCATTGCATAAGCCTGTTTGGTAACACGTTCAAGGTCGTTTAAAGCACCTGTAGAGATCATTTTAAAAATGACATCTTCACAAGCTCTGCCGCCAAGTGTAGCACACATTTCATCGAGCAATTGTTCTGTAGTTGTGATTTGTCTTTCTTCGGGCAAATACCATGCAGCACCAAGGGCTTTACCGCGTGGAATTATTGTTACTTTGATCAATGGATTTGCATATCTCAAAAGCCAACTAATCGTTGCATGACCAGCTTCGTGGTAAGCAATTGTCTTTTTTTCTTGAAAAGAAATGATTTTATTTTTTTTCTCAAGACCCCCAACAATACGATCTATTGCACTTAAAAAATCTTTTTTTTCAACCAGGGTTCCGTTATTTCTCGCAGCGATCAAAGCAGATTCATTACAAACATTTGCAATATCAGCACCAGAGAATCCGGGAGTTTGTTTAGCAAGAAATTCAGTGTCCACATCCGAGCCTAATTTCAATGGTTTCAGGTGTACTTTAAATATATCGCTTCTTTCGTTTAAATCAGGAAGTTCCACATGAATCTGTCGATCGAAACGACCAGCACGCATCAGTGCCCTATCAAGGATATCAGCTCTGTTAGTTGCAGCCAAGATAATTACACCACTATTGGTACCAAATCCGTCCATCTCAGTAAGCAGCTGATTTAGTGTGTTTTCTCTTTCATCGTTTGACCCCATGTTAGGATTTTTACCTCTAGCACGACCAATTGCATCAATTTCGTCGATGAAAACGATACATGGAGATTTTTCTTTTGCTTGTTTAAAAAGATCGCGAACCCGAGATGCACCAACGCCCACAAACATTTCAACAAAATCTGAACCTGAAAGAGAAAAGAAAGGGACATGAGCTTCACCGGCAACAGCCTTAGCCAATAATGTTTTACCTGTTCCGGGAGGTCCAACAAGTAAAGCACCTTTAGGAATTTTTCCACCGAGTTGTGTATATTTTTGAGGATTTTTCAAAAAATCAACAATCTCCATAATTTCCACTTTTGCTTCTGCAAGACCGGCTACATCATTAAAATTGATATTTATACTCGTTTCTTTATCGAATAATTGTGCACGTGATTTGCCAATAGAAAAAATCTGACCGCCGGGGCCACCACCGCCCGACATCCTGCGAAAGATGAATAAGTATAGTAAAACAAGTAATATTATTGGAATAATCCATCCCAGAAGTGTTCCGAACCAATCTTCCTTTGTCTCATAACTAGGAGTTATTTTTGCGATTTCAGGATTTTCTTTTTGAGCATCTTCCAGTCTTTTTTCAAATACTTCCATTGACCCCACTTCAAAATAATATTGAGCACCCGGACCAGAAAATGATGAGCCGCGCTTTTGAACATCTCTGTATTTTGGCAAATTTAGTTTGTCTTTTTTGATGTAAATATTTACTGTTTTGCTATTTACAACGACCAGTTTTTCAACTTCATTAGCTTTTAAAATATCCTTTTCGAACTTGTCCCAAGTAATTAGAATCGGACCTGAGCCAAAATTAAAAAACTGTATTCCAAAGAATGCAACAGCAATTAATCCATAGATCCAATAAATATTAAATTTAGGTTTTTTCCCTTTATTCCCAAACATTGTATCGAAACTATTTTTAGGACGTTTCCCTTTTTCTTCAGGTTTTTGTGCTGTATTATTTTTAATTTCTTCTGACATTATTTCTTCTGATTAATTTTTATTCCGGTAGCTAATAATATCGGCATCAGCCCATAGCCCTTCAATATTATAAAACTGTCTAAATTCTCTTTGAAAGATGTGAACCACAACATCGGCATAATCTAATAATATCCAATGTGCATTATCCAAACCTTCCTTATGCCACACTTTTTCTTTTAATGTTTTTCTCACATGATCTTCAATGTTGTCGGCAATCGCCATTGCATGTGTATTGGAATTTGTATGACAAATAACAAAATATTTACAAATTGTGTTGTTGATTTTTGAAATGTCCATGGTGATTAGTTCTTCACCTTTTTTATCTAGCACTGCTTGAACAATAGCTGCCACAAGAGCTTCTGTGTTACTTTTATTTATCTTTTTTTTCGCCATTATGATTTTTTAATAACAGACAAAAATAATAAAATTTTTATATTTATTCAGGGAAAGATACTTGTCGGCAATTAATCTGTTTGAGTTAAACTGAAATGAGAAAAATTAATACGAAAAAATATTTCTCACTATAGTGAAATGCGACCGTGGATGTCAATGATATCTCTCAACATAAAACAAATATCTGCATTAAATATTTTGCATCAATCAAGTTTTAGTACTGCAAGGAAAGCAGATTGAGGAACCTCAACATTACCAACTTGCCTCATACGTTTCTTTCCTTTTTTCTGTTTTTCCAACAATTTTCTTTTTCGGGAAATATCTCCACCATAGCATTTTGCAGTAACATCTTTTCTCAAAGCTTTCACTGTTTCACGAGCAATAATTTTAGCTCCAATCGTAGCTTGTATGGCAACATCATATTGCTGGCGCGGGATAAGTTCTCGTAATTTTTCGCACATTTTACGTCCCAAATCATACGCATTATCTTGATGAGTCAACGTAGAAAGAGCATCAACAGGTTCTCCATTTAAGAGAATATCGAGCTTAATAAGTTTAGCCGGTTTATAATCTGTAGTGTGGTAATCGAATGAGGCATATCCTTTAGAAATGCTTTTCAGTTTATCATAAAAATCAAAGACAATTTCTCCCAGAGGCATTTCAAATGTAACCTCAACCCGATCGCTGGTAAGATAGTTTTGAGTTTTTAACATCCCACGTTTTTCAATACACAGCGTCATAATAGAACCCAAATATTCTGATTTTGTGATTATTTGTGCTGAGATGTAGGGTTCATCAATATGTTCGACATAATTAGCAGCCGGAAGTCCGGATGGATTATGAACATCAATAGATTCGCCTTTTGTTGTAACAACCTTATAAGAGACATTCGGAACAGTAGTAATCACATCCATATTGAATTCTCGATCGAGTCGTTCCTGAATGATTTCCATATGGAGCAATCCAAGGAATCCACAACGAAATCCAAACCCTAAAGCGAGAGAGGTTTCTGGAATAAAAGTAAGAGAGGCATCGTTTAACTGGAGCTTTTCAATTGATGCACGAAGTTCTTCATAATCGTCTGCATCAACTGGATATATGCCGGCAAAAACCATTGGTTTTACATCTTCAAACCCATCAATATATTTAGCACAAGGATTTTCAACATGAGTGATTGTGTCACCTACTTTAACTTCGCGTGCAGTTTTAATCCCTGATATAATATATCCAACATCACCAGTATTAACAGTTTTTCTTGGTTCTTGTTTTAATCGCAAAATACCTATTTCATCTGCATGATATTCTTTATTTGTGGCAAAGAATTTCACTAAATCGCCTTCGTGCATGGTGCCATTAAATATTCTAAAATAGGCTATAATTCCACGGAAAGAATTGAAAACAGAATCAAATATCAAAGCCTGTAAGGGTGCATTTGGGTCTCCTTTAGGGGGAGGAACTTTGTTGATTATAGCTTTCAAAATAAGATCAATTCCAATGCCTATTTTTGCACTTGCCTCAATAATTTCTTCTCGTTTGCACCCGATCATTTCAACAATTTGATCTTTAACCTCTTCGGGCATTGCTGCAGGCATATCTATTTTATTGAGAACCGGAATGATGGAAAGATTATGTTCTAGAGCCTGATATAGCACAGAAATTGTTTGTGCCTGTATGCCTTGCGTGGCATCAACAACTAGCAGAGCCCCCTCACATGCAGCAATTGAGCGCGATACTTCATACGAGAAATCAACATGTCCGGGAGTATCAATCAGGTTTAAAATATATTTAACTCCATCTTGGATATAATCCATCTGAATGGCATGGCTTTTAATAGTGATGCCACGTTCCCTTTCAATATCCATATCATCGAGTACCTGATTTTGAAAATCTCTGGCAGAAACCGTATGCGTAATTTCAAGCAGCCGATCAGCTAAAGTGCTTTTTCCGTGATCTATGTGAGCAATAATGCAAAAATTTCTAATATTTTCCATGTAACAATAAATATTCTAAAAGCTTTACGTGGTTGCAATAACCATTAAATCAACAAGCAGGCTGACTTTATTGAGCTTAATTTAAAGAGCGGCAAATATATAAAAATTTAGACAGCTTAACAGATATTTATTGACAATTGATTAAAGCATTATATTTGCACAAAAAAACATGTCGATGAAATCACATTATTTTATCTTTTTTATCATACTATTATCTTTTGTATCATGCACACCTGCATTGATTTCAACCCTATCGTGGCAAAACGATCTCATTACCATTGATGGAAATATGGGAGAATGGTCAAATCCATTACGGTTTTATGATAGTAAAAGCAAAATAAATTATTCGATTACAAACAATCGAAAAAATCTTTATGTATGTATGAAGATTACTGATGAAGCATCGCAGTTTCGGGTTATGTATGCCGGGATGGAATTTTGTATAGATACGATGGGTAAAAAAACATTTCCAATTGTTCTGATGTTCCCTACCGGAAATGATTCCAGGATGCAGGATGAAAGCATTGAAGAAAAAAAATACATTGCTCAATCGGACATTGCTTTTGTGAAACAAAAATTTTTGAGTCTTGTAAAAGAAATGGAATTAAAAGGGTTTAAACCTCCATTTACTGGGAGTGTTCCACTAAGCAATCCAAATAGTATTTGTGCTTCGCTTAATTGGGATAAATCAGGAATTTTAGTTTATGAAGCAGTTATCCCCTTTAATTCTTTTTACAAAGATGAATTAGCTCCAAGCGATTCAAACAAAGTATTTAACTTCAAAATTAAAATCAATGCGTTACCCGAAGATAAAAGTCATGAACACAAGAACGAAACTTCCACAAATCAGAGCAATGCAGATATTTCCGGAAATGGAATGACAGGCTCAAGTCCTTATGGAGTAAATCAAAATATGAACATTGGAAACAGAAACGCGGCAATGGAAACAGAGTTTTCAAATTCTGAAGCAATTCTGATTGTAAATAAATTAAAACTATCGTATCAATAAATTCATTTTCGGAAGAAAAATCAGACCGACCGGAAGCGAATACTATTGAGATTTAATGTATGGAATAGTGTTCGCCGTCACGGATGTCGATTTAATATTCTAATTATAAGTAATTTACTTCATAAATTATTATTTTTCAAATTTTTGAATACTAAATGTAAGAATTATTTTAATTTTATATAATTAAATTTTAATAAAAAACGAACAAGTTTACAAAAGTGATAGATAGTAAACATGAAGTTCCATCTGAAAAGTCCAAAAAATATTTTCCAGCGATTTTTTGCCCTTGATCCCTGAAGGGA
>JAVHQG010000184.1:0-3481 GCA_036171035.1 Bacteroidales bacterium | reverse complement strand
TCAGGCTGTTAACATTCTGACTGCGAAGCGCTGAACAATCGAATATCGTTAATCGCATATTATTGAACATTTTATTATTTTCAAGAAGCGGATTTATTATTTTTAAATCTCATAAGCAATAATAAGTAGCCACAGATTGCACAGAAATAAATCTGCGAGAATTTGTACAATCTGAGGCAAAAGTTAATACATTTAAATGAATCTTTTTTCAAAGTATATAATAGCCGGATTACTTGTTGTTTCCGGCTATTTTGTTAAAGCACAAAGTTTTTATATCGATCAGCCTGATTCGCTAAAAAAATATGCAATAAATTTTCGAGGAAACGTGCGAATGGATTTTTTCAATAATTTCTCCGGTGGCATTGATCAGGGCGGTGGATACCTTGGTGAAGCAGATTTTGGATTAAATTTTGAAACTGAAAAAGCCGGATTGTGGAAGCATGGGGAATTATTTATTCAAGGCATGACAACCCATGGCAAAAAGCCTTCAGCAAATGTTGTAGGTGATTTACAAACATTTTCAAACATTGAGTCAGAAGCTCATACGGCACTATATGAATTTTGGTACAACCATCATTTTTTTGATGATAAATTAGCCATTATTTTTGGTCAGCTCGACATGAATGCAGATTTTAGTGTTTCAGACAATGCAATGAAATTTATCAATAGTTCTTTTGGAGTAATCCCAACACTATCCTTAAATAATCATATCTCAATATTTCCCTTACTAACTCTTGGTGGAGCAATAAAATTCAAATTTTGGAAAAGATTTGCATTTCAAACTGCCATTTATAATGGTAGTCCTGGTGATTTTACTTCGAATCCAAATGCAGTAAACTGGAAATTCAGTACAGAATATGGCTATTACAGTATCTCTGAATTTCATTTTTTTAATAAAAAAGATACTATCACTACAGGAACATATAAGATAGGTGTTTTCTACCATTCAGCGCAATATCAAAACATTGAAAACGGCGACACATTAAAAGGTAATTATGGATTTTATTTTTTAGCAGACCAGATGTTTATTTCCAATTCATATACTTATGAAAATGGCTTAAGTGGATTTTTAACCGGCAGTTTATTTCCTGATGATCGTAATATTCTTAATATGACTATCGCAGGTGGAATCTGTTATCATGGACCCTTTAAGAAAAGAAAAAATGATGATTTCGGAATAGCATTTGCATTTGCAAATTTCAGTAACAAATATACAAAATTAAACCCTGATACACTTCTAAACAATGAAACTGCAATTGAACTAATGTATAGATGTCATCTTACTGAAAATATTATGATTCAACCCGAAATTCAATACATTATTAATCCCGGCGCAACAAAATTGTTGAAAAATTCTTTGGTTGGGCTTTTGAGAATTCATATAAATATTTGAAATTTTTTTAATAAATTTGTAAACACAAGAATAAAAAAAGAGTTTTATGCATATAAATCAGCTCGTAGATATTCTCAAATTTATTGATACAACTATTGATAAAGCCAATCTATCAGGTCAATATCAGGCGATTCATGCCATGTGCTGCGATAGAAATATAAACGTAAGCGAAGAATTAAAACAACAACTCGCTGACCATAAAAAAGATCTTGCCAACACACTTATCGAAATCAATCCGAAACAGTGGACAGATGCTCAATACAGAATATTTGTTAAATTCGAAAAAGCCGATTTATTAGGCGATGATGCAGTAATAAAACTGCAAAAAATTTTCGAAGAAAATAAAACAAATCTTTCCGCTATTAAAATTGAAATTGAATCTATATTAAGTTCATTTACGCAATTAAAACAAGGAATTAATCAGCTTATCGCAGGGCTTGAACCTCTTGTAAAACCAAAGTCAGGAACCATTGGCGGTGATATTGAACTAGAGGAACGGCATCATCTACTTTATATTCAATTTGAAGAAGCTATTTTCATTAAAAATATTGGTCAACTTGAGAAATTTTGTCGAATCTGGAACAAAATTCTAGCATCGTTCGCTTATCTCACACAAGAATCGGTGGAAGATATCCGCATACACGATATTGAATCAAGTTCTATTACTTTTTATACCGGAATCAAAACCATCAATGCAATCACACGTGGCACATATCAGGTTTTAAAAGGATATAAAAAAGTTCTTGAAATACGCAGACTGCAACTTGAACTTGATGGATTAACGCTCACAAACAAAGAAGAAATCCGTAATTTGCTGGAAGAAGAAGTACTCAATATTGTTGATTTAATTTCAGGATCCGTTACAACTGAACTACTCAGCAAATATGGCTGGACAGATAAGTTTGAAAAAGAAGATATTTATAAAGCCATTCAAATTTCACTAAAGCAAACTATTAATTTTGTTGAAAAAGGCGGAAAAATAGACTCCAACCACGCAAGTGACCTTAGGCAAATTAATGAAAAAGTAATTTCTATCCTCAAAAATATCTCTGAAATGGAATCAAATAAATTTGAGGCAGAAACCAACAGCTTAGATACACTTGTTAGTGTTGAAAACAACGATGATAAAATATAAATTTAAAAGTTGTAAATCGTAAAATACCTTGGCTTTTACATATTTTTTCAGAGACTCACAAACACTCGGTATGCTTGCTAAATTTTTAGTTCAATTTAGTTCAGGCAGAAGCAATATTAAAATATGGAATCCGGGTTGTGCTTCAGGACAAGAGCCATTTACATTTGCAATTATGCTTGCTGAAAATATGGGACAGTTTGCATTCCGGAATCTTACTTTTCATACAACGGATGTAGATATAAGCAATCTATTTAAAGAAAAAATCGAAAATGGAATCTACCCATATGATGAACTGCAACGAATTCCCGAAGATTTGTTAAAAAAATATTTTGCCAGCGTTGGCAATAATTTATATCAGGTTGATTACAATATTCGTAGCCGTATGCACTATCACAAGCACGATCTAACCTCATTAAAGCCAATAGACAGCGGCTATAGTCTGGTGCTTTGCAAAAATGTGTTATTGCATTTGCAACCGCATGAACGGGTTAGTGTTATTAAAATGTTTTACGATTCACTGGCTGAAGGAGGCATGTTAACAATGGAGCAAACGCAAAAATTGCCCGATGAAGTCAGCCACCTCTTCCACCCTGTTGTTTCGAATGCGCAAATATATTTAAAATTATAGTTTTCGTTTAAAATTAAGATATATCAACTTCTGAAATACGTATCTTTTCAAAAATTTATTTAGTTTTATCAATTCAAATTTTTAAAATATGAGTACACTATGAAAAGTCTTTTAACCCCTAAATCCCCTAAAGGGGACTTTAAAGGCACACTGAATTTCAGCGTTTTCCCTTTAGGGATTAAGGGTAAAAAATGCTAAAATTTATAAAAATAGACTTTTCGGAGAGGGCTCAAATGTTAAATGTTAAATGTTAAATGTTAGATGCACGCAGTTTCAAGTTTTATGCACGCAGTTTGGGTTTGTATGCACGAAAATTTTGTCGAAT
>JAVHQG010000183.1:0-3489 GCA_036171035.1 Bacteroidales bacterium | reverse complement strand
TATATTTGCTTTTCTTAAATTAAATATGAAATTGAAAATAATAATCAACTTTATGAAATATTTTATTCTAATTCTTCTGATATGTACATGTTTCCTTGAATCTTTTTCACAAAATGTTGCTAAATCGACATTGAAAAATAAATTTGATGATGCTGACTATGATTATTCTATTGAGGATTATTATACAGCTGCAACAAAATATCAATGGATATTGAAATACGATTCATTAAATGCCAATGTAAATTACTGCGTTGGTGTGTGCTACATGAAAACAAAATTTGATAAGAAAAAATCGATTCCTTTTCTTGAAAAAGCTGTAAAACGGGTTTCTAATAAATATATAGATGGCACATACGAAGAAAAAAAAGCAAAATCAGATGCGTTTCTCCTGTTGGGTCAAGCTTACAGAATGAATAACGAATTAGACAAAGCAGTAGAGGCTCTTAATAGTTACAAAAAGCTAATCCCTCTAAAAGATAAGAAAAATCAGGCAGTCGTAGATCAAGAAATTGAAGCATGTAACAATGCAAAAAAGAATTCAAAAATAAAGTCTTTTTCTTCAATTGCTTTAAGAGAAATTCCAGAACTCCATTCTAGTGCATCAAGCTATAATCCGGTTTTGTCAGCCGATGAGAAAATCATTGTTTTTGCTACCCAACGATTAAAAGGTAATGTTAGCGAAGAAAAAAATTTAATGTTTTCAAAAAAAATAAAAAACAAATGGATCAAACCAATTGATCTTTCTAATTCTGTTAAAACCAATCAGAATATGGTTCCGACATTCTTGTCGGCAGACGGCAAACATATGCTGTTGTTGGAAAATGAAGAAGGCAATTCTGCAATCTATGAAAGTCGTTATGTGCGAATAGACAAAAGAGACACCGGCGCTTGGTCACCTGCAAAAAAATTGAACAAAAACATTAATACAGGAAAAGTATCGTGTGCATCACTTTCACCTGATGGTAAATCTATTTATTTTGCCAGTGAAAGGAAAGGCGGTTTCGGAGGAATGGATATCTATAAATCAGAATTGACAGATAAAGGTGATTGGGGTGTTGCAGAAAATATTGGAGCAAACATTAACACACCATCTAATGAAGATGCACCTTTTTTTACAAATGCAAATATTCTATTTTTTAGTTCTGATGGACATGGTAGTATCGGAGGGCTAGACCTTTTTTATTGTAAATTAGATGGGAAAGAGAAATGGGCTGTTCCGGTAAGCCTTGGTAATATGTTTAATACTACAGATGATGATGATTTCTATTTCCCTATAGGCGATGGTAGCAAAGGCTATATGTCGCTTATTGGCGATGAGTTAACGGGAGAAAAAGATATTTACAAGGTTGAAATTATTAACCCATAAATAATGTGATTTTTTTAAACAAGATTTATTATGAAAAATAATATTCTATATATTCTCTTTTTATTATTTTCTCTCCCAATATTTGTTTCAGCACAAACAGGTTCATACAGTGATTTGAAAAGTAAATTCAAAGATGCTGAATATGACTATTCTCAAGAAGATTATTATTTGGCATTGTCAAAATATGCATATGTTTATCGCTTTGACTCTTTAAATGCAAATGTTAATTATTGTATGGGTGTTTGTTATATGAAAACTGCTTTTGAGAAGCCTAAAGCAAAAACATATCTTGAAAAAGCGGTTAAAAAAGTTACAAAAGACTATAAAGATGGAACGTATGACGAAAAAAGTGCAAGACAAGATGCTTTCTTGTTTCTTGGGCAAGCATATCGTCTTAATAATGACATTAATAAGGCAGTTGAAGCCTTTAGTGAATATAAAAAAATAATTTCTAAAGATGATAAAAATAATCAGGGATTAGTTGATAAGGAGCTATTGCAATGTGCAAATGCAAAGAAGGTTTTTCAAGGTAAGCCCACTGTTTCTGTGGTGAGAAATAATGTTTCTGACCTCAATTCGGCTTTTTCAGATTATAATGTTGTGTTTAATTCTGATGAAAATGTTGTGGTTTTTATTAATCAGCAGCTTGAAGGGAAAAGCAATGATGATATGAGGTTGATGTATTCTAAAAAAACTGATGGAAAATGGTCTGAACCAATAGATATTTCAGAGAAAGTAAACACAAAAGGGAATATGTGGCCTACATGGTTGGCAGCAGATGGTAAATATATGTTGCTTGCAGAAGACGATGACTCTAAAACGGCAATTTTGGAAAGCAAATTGAATATTACACCCGAAGATACTATCTGGACTTCTGCAAAAAAATTAAACGGAAATATTAACAAAGGAAAAGTAACACATGCAGTTATTTCACCTGATGGAAAATTTATATATTTTACCAGCGATAGAAAAGAAAGTCTTGGTGGCTTAGATATCTTCCGATCAGAGAAAGCTGCTAGCGGAGAATGGGGCGAAGCTGTAAATCTTGGTCCAAAAATTAATACTCCCTATAATGAGGAAACTCCTTTTTTACTTGATGATAATACTTTGTTTTTTAGCTCTGAGGGGCATTCAAGCATTGGTGGGTACGATGTGTTTAAAGCAAAGCTAGATAATGGGATATGGAGCGATCCAATTAATTTGGGCTACATGTTTAATACAACAGATGATAATATTTTTTTCCAACCGATTATTGATGGAAATTCAGGTTTTACATATTCGACAGGTGACGATGCAACAGGAGAAAGAGATATTTATAAAATCAACATTTTCCCATTTAAAGAAGACGTGGTTCAAAATATTACACAAGAAAAATCAAATGAATCACAAGTAGTATCAACTGATGAAAAGAAAAATGAGCCAACAGATTTAAAAAAAGATGAGGGAAAGGAACAAAAGCAGCAAGAACAGATACAGAAAAATCTACAAAAGAATAATAAAGGCGCAGATAAAAACAATTCTCAACCCCTTACAACTAACTGTAAATTTATTATTCAGATTGCAGCATCTATTAAAGAAGAGAACCCATATATTTTCACAAAGTTGAAAGGTGTGAAGCAGAACAAATCGAAAAAGGCTTTGTATATTTACACATTTGGGGAATATCAGACTTACACGGCCGCTTTTAATGATTTACATAATGCACAGGATAGAGGCTTTAAAGATGCCTACATTATTAGCTATGCCAAATTTAAAAATCAAAACTTTGAAGGCGAAAATGAATCGGGGAATGTTAAAAGTATTGATGAAATTATTAAAGAAATAGGTCCTGTCTATTTCGCTGTCCAATTTGCAACCATTAATAAGCAAGTGGAAAACACTGTATTTAAAAATATTTCAGATGTTAAATCAAGGCTTTCTAAATATAAACTTTACGAATATTATACGGGAAAATTTAACAGTTATTCTGAAGCCAAAAAACAACAGAACAAAGTTAGAAGCATTGGTTATGCTGATGCATTTGTAATAGAATATCCTAAATGATTTTTTTTAGTAATTAGTCCTTGTAAAAAAACTCAGTGTCAGATAAGAAAATGTCAAGAATGAGGCTTTCACGGCAACCT
>JAVHQG010000182.1:0-16618 GCA_036171035.1 Bacteroidales bacterium | reverse complement strand
TAAAATATTAAAAAATCTTGACACTTATCACTTATTCGTAAATTATTAATTATTAGATAATTATAAAATCATTATCGAGAAAGTTATTAACAAGATTAAAAAATGTGGTAGAAAGTGGTGGAAAATGTCTGAAAGTGGCTAAATTTGAAAATCAAAAAAAATAAAATTTTGTGACAACATTTTTAGGTGAATATCAGTGTAATGTGGATGTAAAAAGCAGAATTATGCTTCCATCAGCCCTTAAAAAGCAGATGACTCCTGCTGCACAAGACCGGCTTGCTGTACGCAAAGACACGTTCTCGTCGTGCCTTGCCCTGTTTCCATGGGATGAATGGGAGTTGCAAATTAAAAGATTACGCAGTAAACTAAATTTGAATATCAGAGAGCACAACGATTATTACAGAGATTTTTTTCAAAATACAGCAGAATTGGTTTTAGACAATACAAATCGAATGCTACTTCCAAAGAACTTGTTGGGATTAGTAGAAATAAAGAAAGAAGTGGTATTATTTGGATTAGGAGATAAAATTGAAATTTGGGCAAAAGAGAAATTTATTAGTGGCAGAAAAAATGATGATGATTTCGCTGCACAAACCGAAAAACTTTTAGGTAGTTTAAACGATCCCATCATTTTCAACGATTAACTGTAAATAAAGTCTTGCATGTATCACATCCCAATTTTATTAAATGAAAGTATTGATGGATTAAATATAAAAAAAGACGGAATATACGTAGATGTAACATTTGGCGGTGGCGGTCATTCTAAAGAAATATTAAGAAGAATTACAACGGGGAAATTGTTTGCTTTTGACAGAGATGCTGATGCAAAAGTAAATGAAATATATAACCCTAATTTTTTTTTATTTCAGGCAAATTATAGATTCTTTAAAAATTTTCTCAAATATAACGGTGTTCAAAAAATTGATGGACTTATTGCCGATTTAGGAGTTTCATCGCATCAATTTGATACCGAATGCAGAGGCTTTTCATACCGCTTCGAAAGCGATCTTGATATGCGCATGAACACAGGACAAAAAGGTTCAGCGGACGTTCTTTTAAATACTTATTCAGAGATCCAACTCTGTGAAATGTTTTCAAAGTATGGAGAAGTTGAAAATGCTAAAAAACTTGCTGCATCAATTGTTGAATATAGAAAAAGTGCAAAAATAAAGACAACGTTACAACTCATTGAGGCAATCAGATGTTGTTATCCAAAACATATTGAAAACAAATATTTGGCTAAAGTTTTTCAAGCATTAAGGATAGAAGTAAACAAAGAAACAGAGGCACTAAAAGAGATGCTGCTTGAATGCGATCGAGTGATAAAACCAAAAGGAAGACTGGTAGTTATTACTTATCACTCCCTTGAAGATAGATTGGTTAAAAATTATATTAAAAACGGAAAGTTTGAAGGCGAAGTTGAGAGAGATATTTATGGAAACATTTCTGTGCCTTTTGAGGCAATAAACAGAAAAGTAATTGTCCCAAATGAAAACGAAATTAAAAATAACAGTAGAGCAAGAAGTGCAAAATTAAGGATTGCAGAAAAAAAATAAATATTGAAGAAAAAAAAAATAAATATTGAAGAAAAAGTTGAGGAGCTGGCAAATCATGCAATTCAGGAAGAAAAATCAGATTCCACTGAAGATTCTCCAATAGATCATACAGAACCAAAAACAAAAGAATCGGAAGGAAAGCCAAAAAGAAAAAAAGCATCAATTCGCGATCTGATTGATGGCAGTATCCTTACACGTGAATATGTGCTGGATCAAATGCCTTTTATTTTTTTCGTAACATTTCTTGCCATGATCTACATCGCAAACAAATATGATTCTGAAAAAATTGTAAGAGATACTGTATCAATAAAAAATGAGCTTAAAGAATTACGTTGTGAAAAAATCTCAATACACTCTGAACTTGATTCAATAAGCAGACAATCTAGTGTTATTAGATTAATACAAGAAAAAAATCTTGAGATCAAACAACTGGTTGAACCTCCAATAAAAATTATCATTAACACTGATACGAGCAAACAAAAAAACAACCTTGCATCTAATAAATAACAGAATTGGCAATTAGAAAAGACATATTATCAAGATTCATCATCATATATGTATTTATTGGATTATTCGCCATTGCAGTAATTGCCAGAATTATTTTTTTACAATTTGTTGAAGGAGACAAGTGGAAAAAACTATCACTTAATCTTTCACAGAAAGATATTATAATTCAAGCAAACAGAGGAGACATATACGATTCAGAAGGGCATACACTTGCTAGTTCTGTTCCATTTTATGATATAAGAATGGATATGGAGGCAGATGAGCTTACCGATGAAGTTTTCGACGAAAACATTGATTCCCTCGCTATTTGTCTTGCAAATACATTTAAAGACAGAACAAAAGATCAATTCAAAAAAGAACTGGTGCGTGCACGAAAAAATGAAGAAAGATACCACCTGATAAAGAAAAAGACATCATATACTGAAATGAAATTGCTTAAAACTTTTCCGATTTTTAAGTTAGGAAAAAACAGAGGAGGTTTTCTTGCAATTCCATCATATAAACGAGTAAATCCATCAAATTCATTGGCATTGAGAACCATTGGGCAGACCAATGAAAATTTAGAAACAGGTGAAAAAGTTGGATATTCAGGACTAGAAAAAGCATTCAACCACATATTAAAAGGAGAAAAAGGTTTATGCCTTCTGCAAAAAGGTTCAGGGAACTTATGGATTCTTGACGGTGCAGAGCCAAAAGATGGAAAAGATATTGTTACTACAATTGATATTAACATTCAAGATGTGGCTGAAACAGCACTTCGAAAACAACTTGAGATCTGTCGTGCTGACTGGGGTACAGTAGTGTTAATGGAAGTAAAAACCGGTGAGATCAAGGCAATTGCAAACTTACAGCGCGATAGTTTCGGAAACTATGGAGAATATTTCAATTTTGCTGTTGGTGCAAGCGTTGAACCCGGATCAATTTTTAAGCTCCCCTCTCTTGTTGTTGCCATGGAAGATGGATATATCACACCATCTGACACATTTGATGTGGAAGGTGGAGTAAAATTATATTATGGCAGAGAGATGAAAGATTCTCACAAAGGTGGTGGGAGAATGAGTGTAGAGCAAATTTTTGAACATTCCTCAAATGTTGGTGTATCAAAAATAATAAACAGATTTTATGAAAAACAACCATGGAAATATATTGAACGATTATATAGCATGAAGCTTAATTCCCTTATGGGGCTTGATATTCCAGGAGAAGCAAATTCTGTGATTTTAAATCCAAAAAGTAAATTCTGGTCAGGTCTTTCATTACCATGGATGTCAGTAGGATATTCCGTGCAAATTACACCCTTACAGTTATTAAATTTTTATAATGCAATTGCAAATAATGGTAAAATGGTAAAACCAAGATTTGTGAAAGCTATCAGAGAACATGGTCACGTGATAAAGACCTTTGATGTAGAAGTTATAAATCCTTCAATTTGTTCGCAACAGACCGTTAAATGGGCAAAAAAAATGATGGAGGGAGTAGTTGAAAGAGGCACGGCTCATAATCTTAAAAACGATCATATTTCAATTGGTGGGAAGACAGGAACAGCTCAGATTGCAATAAATAGCTCAGGGTATGGAGGTGACACAAAAAGTTATCGTGCTTCATTTATTGGTTATTATCCAACTGAAAATCCGTCGTATTCATGCATTGTAATGATAAATAATCCTAGAGATGGGACATATTATGGCGCATCACTTTCTGGTCCGGTATTCAAAGAAATTGCTGAACTTGTTTATGCAAAAAGTCTTGATTTTCACGAAGCATGTAAAGCAAAAGAATTCCTTACATATGCTGAAACGCCAGAAATAAAAACAGGATATAGAGCCTATTTAGAAACTGCATGTAAGGAGTTAAAATTAAAATACAAAACTGATGATTCCGACAATGACTGGGTTATATCAAAATACAATAATCTTAGAATTAAAAGTGAAAGTGCACGAATCAATGCAGCAGATTCAATCGTCCCAAATGTTGTGGGAATGGGGCTCACAGACGCACTATTTCTGTTGGAAAATAAAGGACTGAAAGTTTTTATAACAGGGCGAGGTGTTGTAAGATATCAATCTTTAGAACCAGGATTAAAAGCAAATAAAAACAATATTGTAAAAATTGAATTAAGTTAATTTTTTGAAACAATTATCTGATATATTAAAAAATGTAGCTGTTGACCAGTTAATAGGCAATACAAATATAACTATTACAGGTTTGACATTTGATTCACGAACAGTGATCTGTGGCAACGCTTTTATTGCTGTTTCAGGGACACAATCTGACGGACATAAATTTATAGAGACAGCTATTACAAAGGGCGCTGTTGCGATTATCTGTGAAATATTACCCAAAGAAATAAATTCAACTATTACTTATATAAAAGTACAAAACAGCTCGGAAGCACTTGGTATTATTGCTTCAAATTATTATAACAATCCATCATCAAAATTAGATCTAATTGGCGTAACAGGCACAAATGGAAAAACAACAATAGCTACGTTAAGTTATCATCTTGCAAAAAAACTCGGATACAAAACTGGTCTGCTTTCAACCGTAAGAAATTATGTTGATGAACGTGAAATACATGCAACCCACACAACTCCTGATGCAATTGCAATAAACAAATTATTAGCCGAAATGATTGCAGCCGGATGTACTTTTTGTTTTATGGAAGTAAGTTCACATGCCATAGTACAAAACAGAATCAGCGGACTTGAATTTAAAGGAGGCATCTTCACAAACATCACACACGACCATCTGGACTATCACAAAACATTTGAAGAATACCTAAAAGCAAAAAAAATGTTTTTTGATAAACTTCCGGCAAAAGCTTTTGCATTGGTAAATATTGATGATAAAAATGGCAAAGTTATGCTTCAGAATACAGAGGCAACAAAAAACAGTTATTCATTAAAATCTTATTCTGACTTCAAATGTAAAGTTTTGGAAAGTCATTTTGATGGGATGTTGCTAAATGTTGATGGAGAAGAAGTATGGACAAAACTGATAGGTGGGTTTAACGCATATAATCTCTTGAGTGTTTATGGAACAGCAATATTACTTGGACATAAAAAGGAAGAAATTCTTAAAACATTAAGTGAATTGAATACTGTTGAAGGCAGATTTGAATATATTAAATCGTCAAATGGAGTAACTGCAATCGTAGATTATGCCCACACACCAGATGCTCTAATGAATGTATTAAATACAATTAATAGTATCAGACAGGGTGCAGGAAAATTAATTTCTGTTATTGGTGCAGGCGGAAATCGTGATAAAACAAAAAGACCTATAATGGGAAAAATCACTGCTGAATTAAGTGATAAAGTGATTCTCACATCAGACAATCCGCGCAATGAAATCCCTGAAGATATCATAAAGGAAATATATGCAGGCATTGATGCCTTTAATAAAAAGAAAGTAGTCAAAATTGTTAATCGGGAAGAAGGCATCAGAACAGCTATAATGCTTGCAAGCAAAGAAGATATTATTTTGATTGCAGGAAAAGGTCATGAAAATTATCAAGAGATTAATGGAGTAAGACATCACTTTGATGATAAAGAAATTGTAGCAAAACTATTTAAGGAAATAAATTAAACATGTTATATTATTTATTTACATGGTTGCATGAATTAAGGGTTCCCGGAACAGGCGTTTTTGAATATATTTCATTTCGCGCAGCCGCAGCACTCATCACTTCATTGCTTTTTGCTCTAATCTTTGGCAAAAAAATAATTCTCTATTTACAAAAAAAACAAATAGGAGAAACAATACGCGAACTTGGTCTAGAGGGGCAATATCAGAAAAAAGGGACTCCAACAATGGGTGGAATAATTATCATTATTTCAATTCTTTTACCCACACTCCTTTTTGCAAAATTGCATAATGTTTATATCATTCTGATGATTGTAACCACAGTATGGCTTGGGACAATTGGATTTATAGATGATTATATTAAAGTATTTAAAAAAAACAAAGAGGGACTTGCCGGCAGGTTTAAAATTATGGGGCAAGCCGGACTAGGATTAATCATTGGATTCACATTTTATTTCAGCCCACAGGTAGTAATCAAAGAAAAAATTGTTAGAGAAATTTCTATTTCAAATAACGAATTAGTTGAAGGATACAGCAAAAAAGATATTAGAACAGTATATTTTCCCAGATCATCAAAATCAACAAAGACAACCCTTCCATTTGTTAAAAATAATGAATTTGATTATTCATATCTTGTTGGATTCCTTGGTAAACATAGTAGAAGATGGGCTTGGGTAATTTTTGTAATCGTCACAGTTTTAATTGTAACAGCTGTGTCAAATGGTGCAAACATGACCGATGGACTAGACGGGCTTGCTACCGGTACATCAGCAATTATTGGCACTACTCTTGGAATTCTTGCATATGTCGGAGGGAATATGATTTATGCAAATTATTTGAATATTATGTATATCCCATTTTCAGGCGAATTGGTGATTTTTGCTTCAGCATTTATTGGTGCAACAGTTGGTTTTCTTTGGTATAACTCTTTCCCTGCACAAGTCTTTATGGGCGATACAGGAAGCCTTACCATTGGTGGGATTATCGCAGTTTTTGCAATTATCATCAGAAAAGAATTTCTAATTCCAATTCTTTGTGGAATTTTTCTAGTAGAAAATCTCTCTGTAATGCTTCAAGTAGGTTGGTTTAAATATACAAAAAATAAATATGGAGAGGGTCGCAGAATATTAAAAATGGCTCCTCTGCACCATCATTATCAAAAATTAGGGTACACAGAACCTAAGATTGTTATAAGATTTTGGATTGTAGGTATCATATTGGCAGTGTTAACAATTGTTACATTAAAACTCCGATAATCGCAATGGAAAAACAAAGAATAGTTATACTTGGTGGAGGAGAAAGTGGTACTGGTGCTGCAATTCTTGCGAAAAAACAAGGTTTTGATGTTTTCGTTTCAGACTATGGCGAAATCAAAACAAAATATAAAAATTTACTCAACCAACATTCCATTGAATGGGAAGAAAAAATGCACACAGAAAAATTAATTCTGAATGCAACAGAAATTATTAAAAGTCCTGGAATCCCGGAAAAAGCACCAATAATACAGACGATTTATACAAAAAACATTCCTGTGATTTCAGAAATTGAGTTTGCAGGAAGATATACAAATGCAGTAAAAATTTGTATTACAGGGAGCAATGGAAAAACAACCACCACCCTTCTTCTTTATCACATTCTTAAAAAAGCTGGTTTAAATGTGGGATTAGCAGGAAATGTAGGAAGCTCATTTGCATTGCAAGTGGCAAAAAATAATTTTAATTATTTTGTTATTGAGCTCAGTAGTTTCCAGCTAGACAACATGTATAAATTCAAAGCTGAGCTGTCTATTTTGTTGAATATTACACCAGACCATCTTGACAGATATGAATACAAATTTCAAAATTATATTGATTCAAAATTTAGAATTACACAAAACCAGACAGATAAAGATTATTTTATCTATTGCTCCGATGATGATGTAATTATAAAGGAACTTAAAAATCATATTATCAAAGCGCAGAAATTTCCGTTTTCATTCGGCACAGAAACTACCAACGGAGCATATACAAAAAACAATAATCTAATAGTCAAAACACCTAATTCAGAATTTAATATGACAATACAAGAATTGACCTTGCAAGGGAGACACAACGTTTACAACACAATGGCTGCAACAATTTCCAGTCAGATTCTGAAAATCAGAAAAGATGTGATACGTGAAAGCTTAACCGATTTCCAAGGCGTTGAGCATCGTTTAGAACAAGTTGTGATGGTACACGGCATTGAATTTATAAATGATTCAAAAGCCACAAATGTAAACTCTACATGGTATGCGCTTGAAAGCATGAACAAACCTGTTGTATGGATTGTTGGTGGACAAGACAAAGGTAATGACTATAGCATACTAACCAATTTGGTAAGCAAGAAAGTAAAAGCAATTATTTGTTTAGGAATTGATAATTCAAAAATAATACAGGCTTTTGAGCCACTAGGGAAAACAATTATTGAAACAAGCTCAATGAAAGATGCTGTGCAAGCATGCTATCGCCTTGCAAAAAAAGATGAAATCGTTTTGCTATCTCCCGCATGTGCCAGCTTCGATATATTTGAAAATTATGAAGACAGGGGACGGCAGTTTAAACAGTACGTAAAGGCACTATAATACAATAAAATAATTGTGAAAAGTTTTCTTCAAAAATATTTTAAAGGAGATCCAATTATCTGGGTTGTAATGATATTTTTATCCATTTATTCTCTGTTAGCCGTATTTAGCTCTACGGGGACACTTGCATATAAATATCAAAGTGGTGACACAACTTATTACCTATTCAAGCACTCCACCATTATGTTAGTTGGGATTCTCATAACATATATCACACATCATATTCCGTTTAATTATTATCAAAGATTTTCAAAACTTTTATTTTACTCTTCAATACCCCTTCTTTTACTCACTTTGCTGATGGGAACAAATCTAAATGAGGCTTCCAGATGGCTTACATTGCCGGGTGGCATTACTTTTCAAACATCAGATTTTGCAAAGCTTGCACTAATTATGTTCGTGGCAAACATCCTTTCAAAACGACAGCAACAAATGGATGATATTAAAGCAGCATTTCGCCCAATATTGATTGCTACAGGTGTAATTTGCGCACTGATTCTTCCGGCAAATTTTTCAACATCTGCTATGATCGGATTAATTATTGTCGTGATGATGTTTATTGGCAGAATTAAACTAAAACATCTACTTGGACTTATGGGCGCAGGTGTAGTCCTTATCAGTATATTTGCACTGCTTATTGTCAAAGCACCTACAATATTTCCCAGAGGAGAAACATGGAAAAAAAGAGTAGAGAGCTACATGAATAAGGAAAGTGACGGGAATTTTCAGGCAGAACAATCAAAAATAGCTATTTCATCAGGAGGATTAATAGGAAAAGGTCCAGGGAACAGCACACAACGCAACTTTCTTCCTCACCCTTATTCAGATTTTATTTTTGCCATTATTGTTGAAGAATATGGTTTGTTATTTGGTGCACTGCCAATTATAGGATTATACATGTTTTTGCTTTTCCGAGCTGGAATAATTATAAAAAAGACTCAATCGGGTTTTGCTGCATTATTAGCTGTTGGACTCACTTTTAGTCTTGTATTTCAAGCATTAATTAATATGGCAGTTGCTGTAAATATTTTTCCGGTAACAGGACAGACATTACCTCTTGTGAGCATGGGCGGTACATCAATTTTATTTACGAGTGTTGCTATTGGAATTTTATTAAGTGTAAGCAGAGGTTTAAAACAAACAGATTTACAAAATGAGCCTGCAACAGCATAAGAAAATAATTATCAGTGGAGGTGGAACCGGTGGGCATATATTCCCGGCAATCTCTATTGCAAATGCGCTAATGGCAAAAGATAGCTCAACAGAAATTTTGTTTGTTGGGGCTATCGGTAAAATGGAAATGGAAAAAATTCCTGCTGCAGGGTATAAAATAATAGGGTTACCGGTAATGGGATTCCAACGGAAATTCTCGTTAAAAAACTTTACATTTTTTTTTAAATTAATAGCAAGTATTATCAAAGCAAAAAAAATAATAAAATCATTCAAGCCTGATGCAGTTGTTGGTGTTGGCGGCTTTGCAAGCGGTCCGTTGCTTCATGTCGCATCAAAAAAACATATTCCATGCCTCATTCAAGAACAAAATTCATATCCCGGAATCACAAATAAAATTCTTGCCGGCAAAGTGAATAAAATATGTGTAGCTTACGATGGAATGGAAAAATATTTTCCTAAAGCGAAAATTATCATTACAGGAAACCCTGTCAGGCAGGATTTGAACAATAATGTAAACAAAGAAGATGCGTACAATTATTTTCAACTTGCCGGTAATCGAAAAATTTTACTCGTGGTAGGTGGAAGCCTTGGTGCCAGAACAATAAATGAAAGTATAGCAAATGGATTAAACACTTTCCTGGATAATAAAATTCAAGTGATATGGCAAACAGGAAAAACATATTTTGAAACAGCAAAAATTGAAGTACAAAAACATCAAAATACAGATATTAAGACATTTGACTTTATCATGAGAATGGACTACGCATTTGCGATTGCAGATGTCGTGATTTCAAGGGCAGGCGCAAGCACAATTTCAGAATTATGCCTTGTGCACAAACCCACTATTTTCGTACCATCGCCGAATGTTGCAGAAGATCACCAGACAAAAAATGCTATGGCTCTTATCAAAAATAATGCAGCTTGTATGATTACAGATGCCGAAGCTCATCAGAAATTAGTGAATGAGGCAATTATGTTAATACACGATGACTACAGAAAAGATACATACATGCAGAATATTACTAAAATGGGTTTTAAAAATTCAGCAAATTTAATAGCTGATGAAATTTTTAAATTAATGGGAAAATAATGGATTTTAAAAACATACATAATGTTTATTTAATCGGTATCGGAGGAATCGGAATGAGTGCCCTTGCGAGATATTTCCATCATTTAGGGAAAAATATCGCCGGCTACGACAGAACAGCAACAGACCTTACAGCTATACTTGAAGCAGAGGCAATGAACATTCATTATGAAGATAATATTTCTCTCATTCCAAAATCATTTAAAAACGAAGAAACCACACTTGTTATTTACACACCAGCCATTCCATCAGATCATACAGAGCTTAATTGGTTTCGCAATGCAGGATATAATGTAAAAAAACGTTCAGAAGTTTTAGGTATAATTACAAAAAATAAAAAAGGAATTGCTGTTGCCGGAACACATGGGAAAACAACCGTGTCCACAATGATCGCACACATTCTTAAAAATTCAAGCGAAGATTGCAGTGCATTCCTTGGTGGCATTTCAAAAAATTATCAAACCAATTTGCTCCTTGCAACTTACGGCAACAATGTGGTAATTGAAGCAGATGAGTACGACAGATCCTTTTTGCAATTAAGCCCTCAAGTAGCCGTAATTACAGCAGTTGACCCAGATCATCTGGATATTTACGGAAGCTATGATGAAATAAAAAAAGCTTTTACGGAATTTACATCAAAAATTCAAAAAGGTGGTACGCTCATCGTAAAATCAGGAATTGATATTTTATTGTACAATGGGCATTTTTATAACAAATACACCTATTCTCTTAATTCTGAAACTGATTTCTTTGCCCGAAATATTCGAGTGGAAAATAATAAATATATTTTTGATTTTGTTACCCCTCTTGGGAATATTATTAAAAACATCACACTAAATATTCCCGGAATAATAAATGTGGAAAATGCCGTAGCAGCACTTTCTGTTGGATATATTAGCGGAGTTTCTGAAGAAAAATTAAAAGAAGCCATGCGGACGTTCGAGGGCTGTTACCGACGGTTTGATGTACAAATAAATACGGAACATCTCGTTTATATTGACGATTATGCACACCATCCGGCTGAATTGAAAGCCTGTATTGGCTCAATTAAAGAATTATATTCCGATAAAAAAATTACAGGAATTTTTCAGCCACATTTATATTCTCGAACCCGTGATCTTGCAATTGAATTTGCAGAAAGTTTAAGCATGTTAGATGAGCTGATTTTACTTGATATTTATCCTGCACGAGAATTGCCCATTGAAGGCGTTAATGCGGAAATGATCCTAAAGAATGTTCAGTTGCAAAACAAAGCAATTTGTAAAAAAGAAAATTTATTGGAATTATTACAAACTAAAAAGCCGGAAGTGCTATTAACAATGGGTGCCGGTGATATTTCAAAATATGTCGAACCGATTAAACAGCTTTTTTTAAATAATGCTTAAAAAAATATTATATCTTATCGGTTGGTTGCTTGTACTTGCATACATGAGCGTTATGTTAAGCTTTGTGAACATAAACGAAAAAAAAATAGCATGTAGTAAAATAGATATTTCAATACTCGATAGTACAAAAAATTTCTTTATTGAAAAGGAAGATGTGCAGGCATTGTTTTATGATAAAAAGATTAAACTAAAAGGTGCTCCTATTAATTTAATAAATCTCGCTAATCTTGAAAATATTTTGCGAATGCACCCATCAATAAAGAAAGCAGAGGTTTATAAAACAATGGATGGTATCTTAAAAATGGATATTTATCAACGTAATCCGATCGTAAGAATTATCAACGAAACCGGGGAAAGTTATTATATTGACCAAGAAGCAAAATTAATGCCTTTATCTGATAAATATACAGCACATGTTTTAGTTGTTACCGGACATATCAATCAATCATTATCAAAAAACACGCAAAAAGATTTATCTATTCCTAGTGATGGTACTTTAAAAGAAGATTCCATATTAAACGATCTCTATACCATTGGGAAATATATTTATTTTAACAAATTATGGAGAGCACAAATTGAGCAGCTTTATATCAACGAAAACCACGAAATAGAAATGACCCCAAGAATAGGGTTTCAAAACATTATACTTGGAACAATTGAAAATTACGAGAACAAATTTAATAAGCTAAAAGCTATATATAGCAATGGATTCAACAGTATTGGATGGAACAAATACAAGGAAATAAATTTAAAATATAATAATCAAGTTATCTGCACTAAAATTGAATAAATCATGAAGAAAAGCACCATTGTAGCAGCAATTGATATTGGTACAACAAAGATTGCTACCATTATCGGGAAAAAAGATGAAGCCGGCCACATCGACATTATTGGTCTTGGAGAAACCGTGTCCACAGGCGTAAAACGCGGAGTAGTATTAAACATTGAAGAAACCGTACAGGCTATTCAAAAAGCTGTTGATGAAGCTGAAAAAATGGCAGGGCTTAAAATCACTGAAGCCTTTGTTGGTATAGCCGGTCAGCATATTAAAAGCATTAAAAGCAGAGGAACTATTAATGCTGATGCTCGAAGTGAAGAAATCACACAAGCTGATGTTGACAGGCTTATTGATAACATGCATGGGATTCCAATCAGCCCTGGTGAAGAAATTATTCACATCATTCCACAAAGTTTTCTTGTAGATAATGAAGCTGATATAAAGAACCCTGTGGGAATGTGTGGGAAAAGACTGGAAGCAAATTTCCATATCGTAATTGGTCAGACAACAGCTGTAAATAATATTAAAAAATGTGTTCGCAGATGCGGTATTGAACCAATTGGAACTGTGCTTGAACCACTAGCCTCATCACGGGCAATTCTTACAGAAGATGAAAAAGAAATCGGCGTAGCATTGGTTGACATAGGTGGAGGAACAACAGACATCGCTATTTACTACGATGGAATCATTAGGCATACAGCAGTTGTCCCCTTCGGTGGATATGTAATCACCAATGACATTAAACAGATTTTCTCAATATTAGAACGTCAGGCCGAAGCACTCAAAACACAACACGGTTCTGCACTTCCCGGCACACAAGAAGATGATTGTCTTATATCAATTCCGGGTTTAAAAGGAAGAGATGCAAAAGTGATTTCGTTGAACCATCTAGCTAGTATTATTCAAGCAAGAATTGATGAAATATTTGGTGCCATCGAGTATCAAATTGAAGCATCCGGATTTGGAGATAAACTCGGCGCAGGTATTGTAATAACAGGCGGTGGAGCTTTATTGAAAAATCTGCCTCAACGCGTTTCTTATATTACAGGTAAAGACGTAAGGCTCGGCTATCCTAATGAATATCTAATAAGTGAAGTTATCAAAGACATTAACCAAACTCGTTTTGCAACTGGTGTTGGATTAATTCTGCTAGGATTCGAAAATAAAAAAATTGGTCTAAAAATTATTGATGAAGAACCAATAATAAACACAGAACCTATTCAACCTGAAGTTGTGGTTATTGCAGAGGAACACACTGTTATTGAAAACGCAACAGAACCAATTGAAGATGAGTTTGAAGAGTCAACACAAGAAAAAAAGGAGAAAAAAACATGGATTGGCTCATTCATGAAAAACCTTTTTGATGAAAAAGACACGAAGCTGAAGGACTAAGACTGTTGAAAAGTTACAATATTATAAAGTTATAATGTTATAAGGGTTCAGTTGTTGAGTTTCGGTTACTGAGCATAGTCGAAACAAGTCGAAACAAGAAACTATAAGTAACAGACAACAGATAAGGCAAATAGCTAGATAAATAAAATGTAAAACAAAAATTAAAACAAAAGCCATGTCAGAAGAAATTATTAATTTCGATATCCCACTGGATGAATCTTCAATTATTAAAGTAATTGGCGTGGGCGGTGGTGGCAGCAATGCTGTAAATTACATGTATGAATCGGGCATCAAAGATGTTGATTTCGTAATCTGTAATACAGATGCACAAGCATTGAAGAAAAGTCCTGTCCCAATTAAGATTCAGTTAGGTGCAACACTTACAGAAGGACGAGGTGCCGGCAATAAGCCTGAACAAGGTAAACAAGCTGCCATTGAAAGCCTTGACGAGGTGATTGCTTTGCTTGAAGACAATACCAAAATGGTGTTTATCACAGCAGGAATGGGCGGTGGAACGGGTACCGGGGCAGCACCAATTATTGCAAAAGCAGCAAAAGACAGAGGGATTCTGACAGTTGGAATTGTAACCATTCCTTTCAAATTTGAAGGTCCATTAAGAATTTCTCAAGCTGTTGAGGGCATTTCAGAAATGAAAAACTATGTTGATTCATTGCTTGTAATTAACAATGAAAAACTACGTGAGATTTATGGAAACCTAAAGCTGTCAGAAGCATTTAAGCAAGCAGATAACGTGCTTACCATTGCAGCTAAAGGTATCGCAGAAATCATAACAGTTCATGGCTATGTAAATGTTGACTTTGAAGATGTGAAAACTGTAATGAAAACTAGTGGGGTTTCAATTATGGGATCAGCAACTGCAGAAGGTGAAAACAGAGCAATCACTGCAATTATGGAAGCACTTAACTCGCCATTGCTAAACAATAACGATATCCGTGGTGCGAAAAATATTCTTCTCAACATTACTTCCGGTGATGAAGAAATAACAATGGACGAAGTTGGGGAAATCACCGACTATGTTTTAAGCGAGGTGGGCGCACAAGCAAATATTATATGGGGAAATGGAACTGACAACTCTCTTAAAAACAAAGTTAATGTTACAATTATTGCAACCGGATTTGATTCAAACAGCATTCCGGAACTCTACACCTATGAAACGAAAGAACCGATAAAAATTAATTTAGTTACTGAAAAAATTCAAGAAAAAATTCAAGAAGAAAGTACTCCGATTGAAGAAAATTTGAATGAAGTCATTGCAACAGAAATAGCTGCCGAAACAGAAATCCCTCCAGTTGAAGAAAAAGTTGAAGAGCATATGAGTGTTGCAAATAGCGATGATGCAATTTATGATTTTAAAATTCAGTATGCCCCTAAAAAAGATAATGCTGAACAATCTGAAACACAAGACGAATCAATTCAGCTAACACAAGTAGCCACAAATGACACAAAAACAAATCGTGACAAATATGAGAAAATTCGAGCACTTGGAAATTTAAGCGAAGAAAAAGTCGATAAATTTGAAAATGAACCTGCATGGAAGCGGCTTCAAAAAAACGATAAAAACGAAGAAAAAAAAAAGAATAAAGCAGACAATATGATGTCAAGCTATACAATTTCTACCGACAAAAACAACAACTCACAATTGCGGGAAGGAAATGCGTATTTTGATGTTGCAGATTAATAAAAATTCATAAAGTTTATAATACTGCAAACTATTATCAGATGCTTAATAAGAGTAAAAACGTAAAAGAATTAAAATAAATACACAATGAATTTAACAGAGAAAATCACAAACGACATAAAGGCGGCAATGATGGCAAAAGACCAACCTAAATTGCTTGCTTTACGTGCAATAAAAGCAGAATTACTTTTATTAAAAACAGCGAAAGAGTCAAGCGATGAAATATCGGAAGAGTCAAGCTTAAAATTACTACAGAAATTAGTAAAACAACGTAAAGATTCAGCAGCTATTTATAAGCAGCAAAACAGAGAAGACCTCTACAAACAAGAAGAATTTGAAGCTTATATAATTGAAGCTTATCTGCCCAAACTAATGAGTGAAGAAGAGGTTTCAGAAATAATTAAAAAAATAATTTCCGAGACTGGTGCAAATTCAATAAAGGACATGGGCAAAATTATGGGTATAGCATCTAAACAATTAGCCGGCAAAGCCGATAATAAAATTGTTGCAGATAAAGTTAAATCGCTTCTTTCAATATGATATTTATTCATAATTGTGAAGATTCTCTTAATTTGCTAAAATAATATATGAAATTTTGACCTGGCTAATATTATCATTAGGAATTATCTTTGAAGTTCTTGGGACTATTTGTATGAAATATGCTAAGGGTTTCACGAAATTAGTACCTTCAATTTTTGTATTTCTTTTTTACGGAATAGCTTTAGTCGCACTGGTTTTTGTTTTAAAAAAAATGCAGGTTAGTGTCGCTTATGCTATTTGGGCAAGTTGCGGAACAGCCTTAATTGCAATAATCGGAATTGTTTGGTTTAAAGAATCCGTATCTCCGATAAAAA
>JAVHQG010000181.1:0-3521 GCA_036171035.1 Bacteroidales bacterium | reverse complement strand
TTCACTAATATTTTATTTTTTATGTGTTCATGAGATCGCTTCGCTAAATTCTGAATCAGACACTGACATTATGGACGAGCACTAGATAGTGTTCGTTTTTGCAACCATAGACCAATGCGCATGATGTTATTTGCCTCAATATTTATTAATCACAATTTTTTTTAAATTTGCACCAACATCAAACAGATTTTATATGTCAGACAGATTTTCGGTAATATCAATAGAACAGCTATTTTCAATCATTCAAAAGGATTATAAAAAAGGATATATTTTTGGTATTCCAAAAGAGCTATTTTTTATTCCAAATAAAGCTGATAAATTCCGCATGAATCGCTTTGGGAAACTATTAGAAACGCCCATAGGTGTTGCTGCGGGACCTCATTCACAGATGACACAAAACATCATCTCAGCTTGGCTTTGCGGAGCAAGATACATTGAGCTAAAGACCATACAAACACTTGACGAACTTAATGTTTCCAAGCCCTGTATTGACATACAAGACGAAGGCTATAACTGTGAATGGTCGCAAGAACTAAAAATTCATGAATCATTTGAACAATATCTCGATGCATGGATCATCATTCATATACTAAAGCATCAATTTGGCTGGGATAAAACCGAAGCCGGAGTAATTTTCAACATGAGTGTTGGATACAATATGGAGGGAATTTTACATGAAAACGTACAATGGTTTTTTAATAAAATGAAAAACTCCAAAGATGAAAAAGATGAAAAAATATTTTTACTTTCTTTGCTCTATCCTGAAGTATTAACGCTTAATATTCCCGATTGTATTTCTAACAATATCACTCTTTCCACAATGCACGGATGCCCTCCGGAAGAAATAGAAAAAATCGGTCTTTATTTAATTGAAAACAAAAAACTACATACAACCATAAAGCTAAATCCAACATTGATTGGATCAGAAAAACTACGCACAATACTCAATAAAAAATCGGGATTTCAAACAATTGTTCCTGACGAAGCTTTTGCCCATGATCTTAAGTATCCCGATGCACTTAAATTAATCCGGTCTCTTCAAAAAGCCGCCCAAAAGAACAAGGTCTTTTTTGGTCTCAAATTAACAAATACACTAGAAGCAGAAAATCACAAAAATATTTTTCCACCAAACGAAAAAATGATGTATATGAGTGGACGTGCGCTCCATCCTATAAGCATCAATCTTGCAGACATTTTACAAAAAGAGTTTAAAGGGACTCTTGACATCTCGTTTTCAGCGGGTGCAGATTGTTTTAATTTAGCAGATATTCTTTCAAGCGGACTAAAACCCGTTACAGTTTGTTCTGATATATTAAAACCAGGTGGATATGGACGTTTATCTCAATATCTTGA
Organism: Bacteroidales bacterium; assembly: GCA_036171035.1. Lineage (GTDB taxonomy): Bacteria > Bacteroidota > Bacteroidia > Bacteroidales > GWF2-35-48 > GWF2-35-48. Next base: position 2,168 of record JAVHQG010000181.1, on the reverse strand, counting down.
TATTTTAAGACAGGCAAATATCGAAATGGACAATAGTGAAAATACGCTCCTTTTTTTAAGCAATTACGCATCACAAACCATTGACAACGAAGCCTACAAGAGAGATCCGTTTTTTACACCATCTATTAAAACAAAACGCAAATTAAATCAATTTGATTGCATTCAGGCACCCTGTGTTGAAACCTGTCCAACAAATCAAGATATCCCTGAATATATGTATTATACAGCTAAAGGTGATTTCCAAAAAGCATACGAAGTAATTATGCGGACCAATCCATTTCCTAATGTGTTGGGGATGGTATGCGACCATCTTTGCCAAACAAAATGCACCCGAACAAATTATGACGAAGCCCTGCTAATTCGTGATATCAAACGATTTGTTGCCGACCAAGAAAATAACGAGCAATATCTTATACCTCAAGCAAAAAACAATCAGAAAGTTGCCATTATTGGAGCTGGTCCATCAGGGCTTGCCTGTGCTTATTTTCTTGTACTTGCCGGTTTTGAAATAAATGTTTTTGAAACAAAAAGTATTGCCGGCGGAATGATTTCCGATGCTATTCCTGCATTCAGATTAACAGATACAGCGATAAAAAAAGATATTGAAAGAATACAAAAACTAGGTGTAAATATTCACTACAATTTCCCAATTGACAGCAATAAATTTAATGAACTACAAAAAGAAAATGATTATGTTTTTATTGCAATTGGTGCACAAAAAGCCAAAAAATTAGAAATTGAAAATGCAGATGCAGCCGGAATTCTTGATCCATTAAAATTTCTATCAGACATTCGCAGAGGTATTCAAACTACTCTTGGTAAAAATATTCTCGTTATCGGCGGCGGAAACACAGCCATGGACGTAGCTCGCACTGCACAAAGAATCATAGGGTCAGGCGGAAAAGTTACGGTAGTGTATCGTCGTACAATACATGAAATGCCCGCTGATAAAGAAGAATTAAAAGATTTGATAAAAGAAGGAATTACAGTAATAGAACTAACTGCACCTGAAAAAATAATTCTTGAAAACAACACAGTCAAAGCCCTGCAATGCAGCAAAATGGAGTTAGGACCCAAAGACAGTTCCGGTCGTGCAAAACCAATAAAAATAAAAGATTCAACATATGATATTCCGTGTGATACAGTGATACCGGCTCTTGGGCAAAATATCTCGCTCGATTTTATAGACCTTTCTCCGATTAATGCAGAAGAACAAAACTACGAAACCATTTTGAAAAACGTATTTATTGGTGGAGACGCAATGCGAGGTGGTGCTACTGTAATCAAGGCTGTAGCTGATGGCAGAAAAATAGCTGACAAAATTATTCATATTTCTAATAACAAAAATAATCTTCACACATTTATTACAGATAAAAACATTTCAATGCTCGAACATATGACTAATCGTTCCAAACGTGTACATAGAGCAACGATTGATAAAAATATTCCAGACCTTCAACAGGGATTTAATTTAATGGTTGAAACAATTTCAAAAGAAGAAGCAATGAAAGAAGCATCACGTTGCTTATTCTGTGATGATGTATGCAACATCTGTGTTACGGTGTGCCCAAACAGAGCAAACTATTCTTACGAAATACAACCCCTATCCGGCAAAATATATAAAGCAGTAAAAAACAATGATAATACCAGCTCTATAATAGAACACGACTCATTTTCTTTCAGCCAAAAATATCAAGTATTGAATATTTCTGATTTCTGCAATGAATGTGGAAACTGTACAACATTTTGCCCTTCATCCGGACAACCATTTGCCGACAAACCTAAATTTCATCTCACCCTGCACAGTTTTAAGCAAGCTAAAAATGGATATTTTCTTAATAAACTGAAAGGACCAAAATCGCTGCTTTACAAACAAAACAATCTTGTTTCATCAATCATCAGAGAGAACGATCATTTTATTTTTAGAAACTATTCAGTACAAGCTATTGTTGAAGGAAAAACCTTTAAAGTGACTTCAGTAAAATTTCTAGGCAATGACATAAAAGAACAAATATTCGACATAATTCCTGAAATGTGCATGTTATATGATGCAGCAGACAACTTGTATGCGTAGCTTTTGTCAGCCAAAATTATTGGCATTTTCTTGCTGACACTATTTAGTTCTTGTAAGAAAACTCAGTGTCAGATAAGAAAATGTCAAGAATGAG
>JAVHQG010000180.1:0-3521 GCA_036171035.1 Bacteroidales bacterium | reverse complement strand
CGACCAGTTTGGCGGACCCAAAGGCAAAAAGTTTATGTACAAACAATTTAAAGAAATTTTGCTCACAAACTCGCAAAAACCAATGCAAGAACAAAAAGAAATTTTAGAAAAAGCTATAAACGAGTGGATTAGGAATAACGAACAGGTAGATGATATTACAGTTTTAGGAATTAAACTTTAATCCTGACCAATGAAGGAAAAAAAAATAATCCAAAAGGTACTCTTGACAGTTGGCACATCAATTATTTTAACTTGTTATTTCTGGGGATTAAGTTATTTTGGGCAGCATTACAGAGCAAACCACAATGAAAAAAGCTCTTCAGAAAAAAACGATACCACACTTGTTGAAGGGTGGAAATTTCATTTGGGAGATAACACAAATTGGGCTTTTTCTGATTTCAATGATAGTGCTTGGGAAACAGCCCGTTTGGATTCCATGCCTTCATCGTATAGCGGACAACTCGCATGGTTTCGTTTGCATTTAAAGGCGGATAGAGCGTTTTTGAACAAGCCCATAGCGTTGGTGATGGAGCATTGGGGTGCTTCTGAAATTTATCTGGATGGCGAGAAGATTGCAATCTTCGGCACGGTGGCTACCGAAAAATCGCAGGAAGAAAATATTGACCCGAGTACGTTACCTGTGAATATTCAACTTCACAATACAATCGCCCACATCATTGCGGTTCGTTATTCCAATCAGCATTTTCCAGACTATCGTAAAGCATACGGTTCTACTTACCGTCAATTTCACCCCGAATTTGAATTGCGAATGCAGGAAAATAAGTCATCCATGCACGATGTTTTATTTTTTCGCAATGCTGTGATAGGTGGACTTGCTATTGGTATTTTTCTCCTCACACTATCATTTGTTCATTTTCTGCTTTATCTGTTTTACCGGAAAGCAAAAGAAAATTTGTTTTATAGTTTGTTTGCATTTTGCTACGCAATGCTGTTTATCCTCAGCAATAGTCTATCGCAAGCAAGCACAAAACCATCGGTAGAATTATTTTACAGCGCTGCAATGAATTTATTTCTGAATCCACTATTACCACTTTCGTTGCTGCTATTTGTTTATCATGTGTTTGAAAGTCATTTTTCAAAATGGCTTTGGTGGTGCGTGGTCGTAGCCGTCTTGATAAGCGTACTGGATTTTTTTACCGATTGGATAAACTCAAACATCGCCTATACTACTCTAATTTGGTTAGTAATATGTACTATGGTTACGATGGTGGTTAGCACATACAAAGCCATTCGAAAAAAAATTCCGGGAGCAAAAATTCTTGGTGTAGGAATTAGTGTATTTGCTTTATTGATTTTTATTATTCTCTCCGTAGTGTTTTTTAATAATGGAAATGCTTATATTAATCCTTCCAATATAATTGAAGGGATAATTGCTGTTGCTGCGCTTCTCAGCATTCCGCTTTCCATGAGTATTTATCTGGCGTATAGTTTTTCTTATACAAACAAAAGTCTTCAGAAAAAATTAATTGAGGTAGAAGATTTATCTGCAAAAACTATCTCACAGGAAAAGGAAAAACAGGAAATTTTATCACAGCAGAAAGAAAAATTAGAAATTCAGGTTGTGGAGCGCACAAAAGAAATTTTTGAGCAGAAAAAAGTTATCGAAGAGAAAAATAAAGATATTACCGACAGTATTAATTACGCAAAACGAATTCAGGATGCAATTCTTCCTTCGGAAGAACAAATAAAAAAGATGCTTCCTGAAAGTTTTGTTATTTTTAAGCCGAAAGATATTGTGAGCGGAGATTTTTATTTCTTCTCGCAGGCGAACGAAAAAATTATTGTCGCAGCAGTAGATTGCACAGGACATGGAGTTCCTGGTGCATTCATGAGCATGATAGGGCATGATTTGCTTCAGAAAATTATTGATGAGCAAAAAATAACCGACACATCAAAAATCCTTGATGAACTTCATAAACAAGTTTTGTATTCGCTCAACAGAGATATTACAAAAAGAGATTCCAGAGATGGAATGGATGTTTCGATTGTTTCCATTGACAAACAAAAGCATGAAATTCAGTTTTCGGGAGCAGTCCGCCCGTTGTATTATTTTGACAACAAAGGTTTTAATGAAGTAAAAGGAGAACGCTATTCCATTGCAGGAGTAAAAGAAATCGGAAGTGCGCCGTATGCTTCCGTAAATATTTCAGTTTCCGAACCAGCCAGTTTTTATCTTTTTTCGGATGGATTTGCAGATCAGTTTGGCGGGAAAGAAGGAAAAAAATTCATGACAAAAAGATTCCGCGAGTTACTTGCATCTATTCAAAATAAAGCGATGCAGGAACAAAAAATATTTCTTGATAATTTTATCGAAGAATGGAAGGGAGAAAAAAAACAAATGGATGATATTACAGTAATTGGAATAAAAATATAAATTACAACTTTATGAAGTTAAAGAATTACATTTTATTTATAATTTCTATATATCAATTGTTTTTTTGCAATGTATATTCGCAAACAACAATTCCCGATTCACTTTTTAATGAAATTAATAAAGCTGAAAAAATTTGCCCTCAACCCTGCCCCAACGATTCAAATATTGCAATACTTTTTTTGAAAATTGGAGATTTTTTTGAAAACGAGAATCCAGATACTGCTAAATATTTTTACAAACAAGCTTTAAAAGTATCAAAATCAATTAAAAATCCGAAATATGAAGCGAAATCGTTGCTTTATATTGGTTATATATTTGAAAATAAAGGTGATTACTTGCAACCATTAAATTACTATTATACAGCAATTAAGATTTTAATTCCATTAAACGACATTAAAGATATAGCCGCATCTTATATTAGTATTGGCAATTGTTTTTATAGTCAGGGAAATTTTCAAAAAGCTATTGAAAACATGTTAAAAGCACTTCATTATTACGAAGAAATGTACAAAAAAGCTTCAAGCCCAATTGATTTATATGATTCGCGAAGAGGAGTGTGTGCATCACTTTCAAACATAGGATGTGTTCATACTGACATGGGAAATTACAAATCTGCTTTAGAATATCATAACAAAGCTCTTAAAATATATTTTGAAATTAGTAAATCAAACAGTGAAAAAGAAAAAACATTTGGCAAAGGTGGAATAAGCAGATGTTATAATAACATCGGCAATGTTTACGATTATCAAGGAAAATTTCAATTAGCATTAGAATATTATAAAAAATCCATTAAAATAAAAAAAGAATTAAACGACATAAGAGGCATTTGCTTATTATACAATAATATTGGAAATATTTACGGACAAATTGGAGAATATGCACAAGCAATAGAAACGTATCGAAATTCATTAACAAAATATAAGGAATTAGATGACAAAACCGGTTTATCTTTAGTAAATGGTAATATTTCAGCATTATACATAATGCTTGCCGATTCTATGGCTTTCTCACAAAGTGCAAAACTTAATTATTTGAATAAAGCTATAACTTATGGTTTAGAATCATACAATATAGCAAACAAAATAAATGCTGTACCCCAATTAAATGAAGCTGCATCGCAACTTAA
>JAVHQG010000179.1:0-3559 GCA_036171035.1 Bacteroidales bacterium | reverse complement strand
AATATGGGACAATAAATCACAATTCACAAAGTTTACATTCCAATTATATTTTTGTCTAATGTAAAATCTTTGGTACTTTTGAAGTTTATTCCAAACTCAAATAATTCTTTATTAAATATGAAATATCTCGTACACAAAAAACTTTTCATTCCTGTATTAATCACAGGATTCCTCCTTTTTTCCAGCTCATCACATGCGCAAGTTATTAATGACTATGTATATAAATTCAGCAAAGTATTAAGCTTAGTCAACACATTTTATGTGGACACCGTTAATCAGGAAAAACTTGTAGAATCGGCAATAGTAGAGATGTTGCAAAAACTTGATCCGCATTCAATATACGTGAATAAAGAAGAAGTCAAAAGGATGAATGAACCATTGGAGGGAAATTTTGAAGGGGTTGGTATCGAATTTAATATTATGGAAGATACGATTATGGTGGTTTCTCCAATTGTAGGCGGACCATCAGAAAAGCTAGGCATACGATCAGGCGACAGGATTGTGAAAATTGACGGGAAACTTGTAGCAGGCATAGGAATAAAAAACAGTGACGTTGTGAAATATTTACGTGGAGCTAAAGGCACAACAGTTCAGGTAGCAATGGCTCGTCACGGAATCAAAGATTTGCTGGATTTCACAATTACACGCGATAAAATCCCAATTTATAGTGTTGACGCATCGTATATGATTGACAACGAAATTGGATATATAAAATTAAGCCGTTTTGCCCGCACAACCATGCACGAATTTAAAGAAGCACTAACAAAACTCAAATCACAGAACATGAAAAAACTAATTCTCGATTTGCAGGATAATGGCGGTGGATACCTTGATGTAGCATTTGAACTTGCAGATCAATTCCTTGACAATGGAAAAATGATCGTTTATACAAAAGGAATTAATAGTGAGAAAAAAGATTACAAATCAACATCAAATGGCGATTTTGAAAAAGGTCAACTGGTTGTTCTTGTTGATGAAAATTCGGCATCGGCTAGTGAAATTGTTTCCGGAGCAATTCAAGACTGGGATAGAGGTCTTATTGTTGGCAGACGAACCTTTGGAAAAGGGTTGGTACAACGCCCATTCGATCTGCCTGACGGATCGATGATGCGCTTAACCATTGCAAGATATTACACACCCACCGGCAGATTAATACAAAAACCATACGATAAAGGATTTTCAGAATATTCAAAAGATATTATTCACAGGTACAATAGTGGAGAGCTGACAAGTGCCGACAACATTCATTTTCCGGACTCATTGAAATTTTTCACAAAAATCAGCAATCGAACAGTATATGGCGGAGGTGGCATCATGCCCGATTATTTCATACCTCTTGACACAACACCTTTATCAGATTTTTATTCAAAAATGCTTCGAAAAGGCACCATCAATGCTTTTGTATCAAACTACGTTGACAAAAATAGAAAATCGCTTAATGAAAATTATACTGAGTTAAAAAAATATATTAAAGAGTTTAATGTGGAAAAAAATATGTTAGATGATTTAACATCATTTGCAAAAATCAAGGATAAAATTGAGCCAAAAGAAGGACATATAATGAGTGATGATGAAACAACAAGGCTTAAAAGACAAATCAAAGCCCTGATTGCAAGCAATATTTGGAAAACCGGTGGCTTTTGGGAAATCATGAACCCTGAAAACGATATTATAAAAAAAGCTATTGAGGTACTGCATGAAAACTCACTCTATGATAAAAAATTAAGTAAAAAATAAAAACAATGAAAACATTTGCAGTATCTTTTGTAGTTTGTTTGAATATTTTTATTACTTTTTCTTCATCAGCTGCAACTGATAGCATCAGTACTTCGTTGCAATCATTATTAAAACAACGAACAGATGAATATCTAAAATATACTGCAATTCAAGTAGAGAACACAGATTCCGTGAAAGTGATAATGGCAAACAAACTTTTTGAAACAGATAATTTACTTATTAATAAAATTGTTGCACTTGATTCAACCAAACAATCACAAGCTAAGCAAATCGAGTTTTTTGAAAAGAGAACAGCATTAAGCAAAAAAGGTCACTTTATTGCTCGAATTGCAGGGAGCGCCCTGTTTCTAATATTTTTAGCATTCCTAATTTTATACTTTCTCTCAAGAAAAAAATTCAAAATAAAAGAGAACAAATTAAATACTGACCTTGAAACAAACCAACATGAACTAATTGAAAAGCACAAAATTATTACAAGTGCTGAAACCAAGCTCAATGAAGCATTGCAAAAAGAAATACTTCTGAATAATTTAATTCTAGATAAAAAAACCGAACTTGAAGAATCAAACAAAAAGTATTCAGAAATACTCCTATTAAATCAAGAATTTTCCAAAGAAACAAATGAGTTATCAGAAAAAAATCAGCAACTTTTAACTGATAATAAATCATATCTTGAAGAGAAAATAGAACTTACAAATAAAATTGAAAATTTATTAAAATTAAACAACGAAGTCAACCTTCAAAATACGAATTTATTAGCACAAAAAACAACTACAGAGAACAAACTTTTTGCACTTACAGAAGAAAATAAACAAAACGAAACCACAAATGAAAATTTATTTTCCGATAGTCTAAAACATGCAGCAGAGAATAAAGGACTCCACTTAAAAATAGCTGAATTAGAAGTAGAAAATGCAAAAGGAGTGGCTGAGCTAAAGCTTATGATTTCCGAAAAAAATGAACTTTTGAACAAATTATATACAATAGAAGATGAGCACTACGATTTAAAAGCAAAACTCCCGGAACATGAAATAAAAGCGATAAAAGAATTAGTTGAAGAAAATATTGAGACACTTAAACTCGCCTATTTAAAGATTCAAACTGAAAGAGATCAACTTAACAAAGCCCTACGCATAAGAGAACCTGAAGATATCTTAACAATAAAAATAAACTCCTTGGTTGAAGAAAATTACAACTTACAGCTCGATTTGGAGGATGAAAAAGCATATGCAGAAAAGCTAAATGAGAAACTCGACAAATACCTTGATGAATTAGAGAAGCAAGACCTTGAGCTCGAACTTTTAAGCATGAAAATGAAAGATCGCACAACACCGGAAAACAGAACAAAGTTTGATGATATGGAGCTAAATCTTGTAAAAATTGAAAAGCTCAATCGGCTGAAAGAATTTAATGCTATCACAGACGAAGAATATCAGCAGATGAAACAAAATATTATTACAAAACTATAACCGTTTGCAAGCCATAAATACACAAAAAATGAATACAGTTGTAAAAAAAATCGCTTCCTACACACTTGTAGCAATCATCATCGCATTCACTGTGATTTCTTTGCTTGCCGTTTGGGATGTTATTTCGCTAGAAAATGTCATCAGAAAACTTCTGACCTCCTTGTTTATTGTGTTTTTAGCATCTGTGCTAATCCTTTTTATTTTTTCAATTATAGTGAAAGATAAATAGTTCTATTTAGTGCCAGCAAGAAAACGCTGTTTCTTGTAAACACTATTTAGTTCTTGTAAGAAAACACAATGTCAGATAAGAAAATGTTAATAATGAGGCTTTCACGGCAACCTGCCTGTGACAG
>JAVHQG010000178.1:15050-16872 GCA_036171035.1 Bacteroidales bacterium | reverse complement strand
CATATCGAAATCAATTAATTAGAAAATTTTTCGTAATATATTTGTTGACAAAAATAAACAATATTGTTATGTCATATACTGGAAAGTGCATATACATCAACCTTTCATCGGGGAAAAGTGAAATTAAAGATTCTGATAAAAAATTACAGGAACAATACATCGGAGCCAAAGGGATGGGATTTGCGTTATTGAATCAACTCGCACCAAAGCCTGATGCACTAAGCCCTGAAAATCCATTAATTTTTATTACCGGACCTTTTACAGGGACAAAAATACAAACAAGTGCACGTACCACTTTAGTTACTAAATCTCCTTTAACCGGGTCTGCATTGGACAGTCATTGCGGAGGTAGTTTTGGTCCTAGAATGAAATCAGCAGGATATGATTATTTTGTGATAACCGGAAAATCTGCTAAACCTGTTTATTTATATATCACTCCTGATAAGGTTGAAATTAAAGATGCTTCCGTAATCTGGGGCAAAGGTATTTTCGAAACAAATGATGCGCTTTTAAAATCACATCCTGATAAAGATCCACATGTAGCCGCAATTGGACAGGCAGGAGAAAATTTATTAAAAATTGCTTGTATAGGTATTGACAAGCACAGGCAATATGGACGTGGTGGCGCAGGAGCAGTAATGGGTTCAAAGAATTTAAAAGCAATTGTTGTTGATGGTGACGTGCCAATTAAATATTTCGATGAAGCAAAATTTAATGAAGTAAATACAAAATATACCAAAGAAATTCTTAATCTGGATGGTGTGAAATACCGTCGTCAAAAGGGAACAATGAAATGTATCCGTGGTTGTCAGAATACAGAAATTTTACCGACAAAAAACTGGTCAGAGGTGCAATTTGATGATTTCGAAAAAATCAGTTCAGAATCGGCACGTAAAGAGTTAAACTGGGAAGATACCAGTTGTTTCAACTGCTCTATACGCTGCTCAAAATGGGCACGCTGGGAGGGTCATGAAATAGAAGGACCCGAATATGAAACAACAGCTTTATTTGGTTCAAATTGCATGGTAAATACTATCAAAGATATTGCATGGGTAAATGAAATTTGCAACGATTTTGGCATAGATTCCATTAGTGCAGGAAGCATTGTGGGCTTTGCAATGGAATGTTACGAAAAAAAATTACTCGACAACTGGGACGGAATGGAGCTTACATGGGGCAATGCAGAAGTTCAACGTGATTTTATTACTCGCATGGTGCAGCGAAAAGGAATCACAAATATTTTTGCTGATGGCACACGTGATGCTGCAAAAAAAATTGGAAAAGGAAGCGAAGACATTGCTATAAACATATACGGAATGGAGCTTTCAGGAATTAATCCACTGGGTTCATTAACCATGGGAGTTGCGATGGCAGTTGCTGATTTTTCAAGTCATACACGTTTATGGATTGCGGAATCAGAAAATGGTCCTGACTTTAAAATTGAAGATATTGTTCCAGCAGTTTCCGAAGGCATTGATACAACAAATGTACGCAACAGTTTAGTGATTTGTGATTTTGTTCCATTAAGTCTCGATAAACTTGCAGAAATATTAAATGCAGCCACAGGAACAAATCATACAGGCAAATCGTTACTTGCAATCGGAACAAAAATTGCATCGCTCGCAAGAACCTACAATATTAGAAATGGTCGCACATCGAGTGATGATACCTTACCCGGAAGATTTTTCAATGAAGAATCGAAAGGTGGATTCATGAAAGGGAAAAAACTTGACAAAAATTATTTCAACACCTTTGTGAAAGATTATTATAAAGCAAAAGGATGGAACGATAAGGGAGAGCCTGCATAAACCAAAATAAATAA
>JAVHQG010000178.1:0-14950 GCA_036171035.1 Bacteroidales bacterium | reverse complement strand
ATTTTATAATAAATTCAAATGCATTACATACAAAAATAAGTATTGTTTTAGAATATTCCCAAAATATTTTGAGCAACAAAAAAAGTATGTGCGATGCACGCTTTGGTTGAGTGATTAATTTAACAATTATAAAATATTAATCGGTGGAAAATTTAAAATATGCCTAATTCCCATCAGCAAATTTTTCTTTAAATATTTTAAATTCTGTCCTTCTATTTAGCTGTCGGCCTATAGGATTATCAGAGCCATCGTCATTTGTATTTTTGGCTTTTGGCTGGGAAAAACCAAGACCTATTGCACGAAGCCGTGTTTCAGCAATTCCTTTGTCTGTAATATATTTAACTACATTATCGGCTCGCTTCTGTGATAAATTTCTATTGTACAAATCGCCACCTTTATTGTCTGTGTGAGAATAAATTTCAACACTAATTTCAGGATATTCATGCATAAACTTAACAAGTGTTGTATCGAGATATAATTTAGCACTATCAGAGAGTGTTGCAACATCAAAATAGTACAATATACTCTGTAACAAAATCGGATTTTCAGGAATAATTTGCATTGCAACTATGCCCAAATCTATTGATGAAACAGAGTCTCCCAGAGTATTAAATGCAATTGAATTTTCAGCTAAATTAGATTCCTCAATAAATATTTTATATGTTTTATTTTTGACAAGATTAAATTCAAAATTTCCATTTTCATTTATTATTTTTTTTGCAAGAAAGATAGGCTCTGCTGTTCCTTCAGTTAAAAATAATGATGCCGTTTTACCTTTTATATTTTCGATAAATTGTAACGAATCACTTTGCTGAAAATCACTTTGATTGAATTGTTTTGAAATATCATGAACAGAAATTTTAGCAGTAAAAGGTATATTTTCATTTTTTATTTTTGTAAAAGAAAATATATCATCACAGCAATGTTCATGAGAATTATAAATGCTACCAGTACGATTAGACGTAAAGAATCCAAATTCATGATTTGGATGAACAGTGTAGCAAAGATCATCATAACTTGAATTAAGAGGAGCGCCGATATTTTCAGGAACAGACCAATTCACAAGATCACCAAAGCTTCTGAAAATATCAAGGCCACCGATACCAGGCCAACCATTTGAGCTAAAATAAAGAGCATGCGATTCCACATCGTAAAATGGGGATTTCTCATCATTGGACGAGTTAATAAAAACGCCTGCATTAGCTGCTTTTGTATATTCTTTTGTTACCGGATTATAAACAGTGTACCAAATATCCAGTCCTCCCACTCCACCCGGTCGGTCAGAAATAAAATAAATAACATCAAGATTATCCATGTAACATGAGCCTACAGCAGGTTGAGAAGTCGTAAAATTTGGATCGTTAATTTTATCGTTAAGCATGTTTGGAATTCCCCATTTACCATGAATTTCTTCTGTTACATAAAGATTACAAATCATTTTGTATTTCCAATTTTCTGTACATTTTGTGAAATAAAATCTGGTTTTATCTAAAGAAAAACAGCCACTTCCGGAATGCGACAAAGTATCATTAAAAAATGGAGCTTCAGTTTTCAAATCTCTTTGCCAGGAATTATCATTATTTTTATGCATTGAAAAAAATTTCCTGCACTTTTTATTGTTGTTTTCAGTCATCAAAATATTCTGTAATGTATCAGCATCAGATGATGTAAAAACAACAGTTGTATCGTTTAAAAAAGTTGGTGAACACTCTATATCTGCCTTGTTAACAGAGTTTCCTAAATGATTAATTTTATCATTAACCGGAATATCTTTATGCAATTGTGCAAAGTTGATACCTTCTATTTCATTTACAAGTTTTGATTTATTAATTGTGTAACGATTCAATTTTTTGGCAATCTTTTCATAGTTTTTAAATTGCACCATTGCCTCATCAAAATTGCCATGAATTTTAAGCATCTGAGCATAACAAAACAAAGCATCGATATTATGATTATCCAACTCATATGTTCTATAAAAAAACTTTTGAGCATTCACATAATCACGATTTTTCAGATATAAGTTAGCAAGCAGGAAATTATATTTTTTTGATTTTGGTTTTCGTTCCAACAGCACATTGTAAAAATTAATTGCAGCATAAGTATCACCTATTTTAACTGCATATTGTCCATAGCCTTTCAGTTCCCAATTTTTCATATTTTTCGCATCACCAATTTGTGCAAATAAATTAGAATTGCAGAACAAAATCAGGAAAATAAAACACACTATTGCAATAAATTTTTTCATTCAGTTAATACAAATCACAAGGGACATTTTTATTATTCAAAAAGGTGTTTGGTCGCAAATAAATTACAGAAAATTCAATTGCATTATTGTGCGATGTAATAGAGTGCAGTCCTGAAATATCAAAATCATAACTAAAACAAAAATTCCAATTATGATGATCTAATCCGGCACTAAAAATCATTGCATCTTTTGATCGTCCAAAACCAGTACGAATAGAACAACCGGCATATAATGTACTTTTTGTTCGTGATGTTTGAACAAGCTGATAACCCACAACAGCACCTGCTATCAATTCAGAAGCCTTACCAATCCACATATAACACATTTGTGGTTTAATAAAAATATCTGTATTTATTTCTTTTTTTAAACTTCCACTGAAGACATATTTAACAGGAATCTCAATTTTATTTCCCATAAAATTCTCTCTTGGTTTATTCAGATTAAATGCGGCTAATCCAAGTTCAGTCTCAAAACCAGAAGGATTGTATTTCCACATTACTCCACTTGCAATGTCAAAATAACCGGTAGCAGCATAAATAAAATTTTCTGAATTCTGCAGATTTGAATTAAAAGAACCCGTTGACATATCGAATTGTTCAGGAAGCGTGAGATTTTTATAACTTGAATTTTTATAAATAAAACTTGACTGCAATCCGAATAAAATAGATGACAACTTCGATATTTGCGACTGATAGCCAACAGTTGCATACCACTGGTTCACGTGTAAAGTGTTTTGCGCCGACAAATCATTCGACATAAAAATGCTTACAGCTAATTGCTGTTGTTGCACATTTATATGTTTATCGAAACCAATAAGATTTGTTGTATATGGTTCAACAAAATTATTTCCTTGCGATCGAATAATATTTGTTATACGCCAGTTGCCATCGAAATCACCCACTGCAGAAGGATTTATTAATACAGGAGCAGTGAAAATTTGTGAAAAATGAACATTCTGTGACCAAGATATATTGAAACAAAACGAAGCAATAACCAATAATATTATTTTAAAAAAATACTGTTTTGTGTTTGTAAATATATCTCTTAAATCTATTTTCATATTTTTATCTGATTAATTTAATAAATCCTTTTTTAGATAAAATTTCATTATTAAAAGATATAGTTCTTACTGTGAACATAAATGTTTCTGTATTTTGCATCTCACCCTTATAAGTCCCATCCCATCCTTGATTCACATCATTTGTTTCAAAAACCATCTCACCCCAGCGATTAAAGATTCTAAATTCCAGTAGTGCTTTAATTCCCCAGCCTCTGACAAAAACCGCATCATTTTTTCCATCCCCATTTGGTGTAAATAATTCGGGAACATCAACTGAATATTTTTTCAATATATCAATCTGCACAGCATAGTCAATTGTAAAACAATTATGCGTATCAGTAACTGCAACATTATAAGTTGTATTTTCGAGAGGTCTTGCAATAGGATTGTAACATGTGATACATGATAAGCCATCTGTAGGACTCCAATTGTATGATTGTATTTCAGCATTCAATGCATTAAGCTGCACATATTCCCCTACAACAATTGCAGTATCTCTCATAATAATTTGAGGTCTTTGAAAAACATTTATAACCATAGAAGTATCATCAATACAACCATGCAAATCCTCAACAATGACAGTAAATTTCGTTGAAGAATCGGGTGTAGCAATAGGATTGCTGATGTTTGAATTATTCAAATATGTTGTTGGATTCCACGAATAATTTATACCACCTTTAGCCAGTAATTGCACATTTTGATCTCTACAAATTAAAGTATCATCACTAATTTGCATAGTAGGCAAGGGAAAAACAATGATATTTTTCGACAACGAATCATAGCATCCAAAATGATTCCAAACAACCTGCTTTAAGGTATAATTGCCGGGAATTTGCAGTGTAGTTGTAAACAAATTTTGATCTATTTGAAAAATATTATCCAAATACCATGAAATAGAATCAGCATTTGCAGATATGTCGTTACAATTGATGACATAAGGCGTGCATCCATTATTTTGTCCATTATTAATACTGAAATTAGGTATCAATTCAAAGACATTAATCGTATCTGTAATAACTTTATCACAAACATGATTGCTATCTGAATAAAGCATAACAGAAGGGAATATAGAGCCATAGGAGTCATATACAACGCTTACAGTATCATGTACGCTCATCATCCCATTACCTAAATCCCATTTGAAACCATAAATATTGGTTTTTTCAGTTACAAACATAGTGACAGTATCACCACGGCAAACTGTGTCTAGTGCATCAATTCTTGCCCAAGGTCCTTTAATCATAACGAAAGAATCTTTTGTAATTGTATCACTACATCCATTCGATGTATATGCAATGAGTGTGACATTATAAGTCCCCGGTTTAAAATATGAATGCGAAGGATTTTGCATTTCAGATGCAGTATAATTATCACCAAAATTCCACAGCCAGCTTGATAAATATGTAGAGGAAGATAAATCATCAAATTGTACAGGAAATGGATAACAATTAGAGCTTAAAGCATCGGCATAAAAATCGACAATAGGAGGCTGCTGAATACTTACAAAGTTAGTAACTATGCCAGTTGTATCACATCCATGAACATCTGTGATATATAAAGAGACAGTGTATAAACCCGTATCAGCATATACGTGAAATGGAGTCGAATCTGTAGTTGTAGAACCATCTCCAAAATCCCAAAAATACGATGCAATTTCAGTATTAGAATTTTCGGCAAAAAAGATTGTGTCACCCTTACACCGTGTCGGATCGTTTGCAAGAAATGCAGGATTTGGCTGCACTGCACATATGTAATCAAATTTTGCAAACTCATTAGAACAACCAAGAATATCCATTACTTTAAGAGAAATATCATACAAACCAAAACTATTATATTGATGAATTGGATTTTGTTCTGAGCTTGTTAAAGAGTCGCCAAAATGCCAAAAATACGAAGCAATTGTAGTATCAGACAAGGTGCTATCGTAAAAAATAAAATTCACAGGCAAACATCCTGTTTGATAAGCTGCATAAAAATTAACCTCAGGCTGATAAATTTTTATATTTTTAATTTTTGTATCTGTACAGCCATTAATATCCTGAACAGTGAGAGAAATAGATTGCTCTCCACGCATATTAAAAGGTCTTGTTAAAAGTCCATTTGAAGCACTTAAAAAAATATTTTCCCCATTATCACTAAAATGCCATTTATATAAATTAAACCAAGTGTCATACGTCTCATCCTGCGAAATAGAACCATTAAAATTTATTTCTAATCCAGGGCAGCCCACAGAATCAGACATTGTAAAATTTGCTTGAATCTCTCTCACAGCAACAGATTTAGAAATATTAAACGAACAGCCGTTGACCACATTTTCGGCAATTAATTGCACCTGATAATCACCCGAACCTGAAAAAGTATGAGATATTTGTGATGTATTAAAATCTCCAGAATCAAGTCCATTAAATTTCCAATAAAAAATTTGAGAACCTTTAACTGAAGCAATAAAAACATAATCTAAAGGATTTGCACAATCATAGTGTTTTACAAATTTACTATACGGTCCTTTAACATAAAAAAGATTTGGTTTTACAATTGTTGTAACGCACCCATTATAGCTTACGCTCAGAGAAACGCTAACAAATCCGGTATCTTCAAAAGCATGATTTGGACTTTCAATAAAAGAAACCGGACTTTGATCGCCGAAGTCCCACAAATAATCATTTATCAGGTTATTATTTTGTGATAAATTATGAAATGAAACAATATCCGATGCACAAACTGTATCGGGTGAAGCTGTAGAGAACATGGGTGTTTGCGGTGTACCCGTGTTTACCATAACCGTTGCTGTTGCATGGCAGCCTAAAGCTGTTGTTAAAGTATATGTAACAATAAAATTTCCGGGATTCGTATAAGTAAATGAACCATTCCAACTTTGCGAAGTCTGCCCATTTCCATAATCCCATTTCCAAGATTCAAGATAATCTCTCGTGGTGTTATAGGTGCTTTGATTGATGACATTTAATGTTTGTGGAATGCAACCGGAAATGCTATTATTAAATGGCTCTGCAAAAACTATTTTTGGCAATACAATCGTGATAGCCGTATCAATTCGTAAAGAGTCTATGCATCCATGTGAACTAATTGCAGTAAGGGTTACAGAAAAAATCTTACTATTGTCGAGTGAATAAAATCCCATGATGCTATCAATAGGATTTTGCAGATGCGAAATATTCCCACTACCAAGCCTCCAATTCCATTCAACAGCATTCACTGACGAATTGATAAATTGAGTATAAAATGGAAGCTCGCAACCAAAATCATTGTTTAAATGAAAATCTGCTTTTATATTTTCAACCACAATTTGATGTACAACAGAATCCATACATTGACCATTTCTTGTCACTTTTAAGGTAACAAAATAATTTCCATAATGACTGTAAGCGTGAGATGGATTCTTTTCTAAAGCAAAAGTACTATCGCCAAAATTCCATTCATAATTTGTTGCATTTTGAGAAGTATTTGTAAAATTAACTATTTCATTTTTACATGAAATATTATTGGCTGTAGTAAAAGCGGCAACAACATCAATAATATTGATATATTCGTTGCGGGAAAATGTGTTTGAACAACCGATGCTATCAATTGTTTTTAAGCTTACAGAGTAAATTCCCGGCAAAGCATAATAATGAACCGGATTTCGTTCTGTTGAGATAGAACCATCACCAAAATCCCATTCAAAAGAAAGTGGAGCCGTACCTGTAGATAAATTAGAAAATGTTGCAGTAAGATTGCCACTGCATGAGGATTTCAAGTTACTTGAAAAAAATGTATGCGGTTTAAACACATGAATATAATTTTCCTTATTATTGCTGCCACTACATCCATTGCTATCGGTAACAATGAGTGAGACATTAAATATTCCTGCAAAGCCATAGGTGTGAACCGGATCTTTTTCTGTAGAAACCGTTCCATCTCCAAAATCCCATTGATAGTTAGTAATTGCACTGTTTGCCTGAATAGAAGCATCATGAATTGCATTTTCAAATGGAGCACATCCGACTTGACCACTTAATGTAAGAAAATCAGCAACAGGATTATTAAAAACTGTAATAAATTGATGTTGAATTAATGTATCAGATTCACTTCCATTTGAGACAATAAGCATAATGTCAAAAGTGCCGGTACTATTAAAAATAACATACGGTTCAAACTGGGTTGAAACATTTCCATTTCCAAAACTCCAATAATAAGAAATATCAGATCCTGTGCTTGAATTATTGATAAAACTAATTTGCAAAGGACCGCAACCTGAAGCATTTACAACATTAAAATCAGCATGAATCTGTGCAAACGAAAATAGTGTATTGCATAAAATAATAAACGTAAATAAATATTTAATAATACAGCGGGACACAATTATTGATTTGAATTCAAACATCCTTATTGTTTTTTTGCACTTAAAGAATCATTGAGTTTGTGCGAAGCAATCAGCACCCCAACGCATTCATGCTCGTTACCATCAAACTTACCGGTTGGTGCAGAAATCTCAAAAATTAATTTTTGTGTAAGCTCTGATTTAATTGTAATAAAATCTGTGAACCCATTTGCGGCATTATCATAAATAACTTTTTTATCAAAGCCTGAAATAATCTTCATTTGAATGTTACCTAAGTTCGATTTTCCGCACACAGAAATATAATATTCCTTACCCTCAAATAGAGTAATATTTATCGCTTGTTTCTGTTTTGCCCGAATTTTTACACTTCTCGACATAGAACTTTTTTCAAATTTCTTATCGTTTGGAGTAGCACATTTTCTATCGAAATTCGTACAATTCTGCGCAGATACAAATTGAGCAATAGTAAACAACACAAGTAAAATTGTCCATCGGAATAGACTTTGGATAATATTTATTTTTCTGTCCATTGTTTTCTAAGTTTAGTGATTTCCAAAACAAGAGAGTCGTACGTTGCATTAGTAAATTCAAACACATTTTCACCGGATAGGTTGTAAGCATTGCCTTTAAGCTGTGCCATTTTCAACTTATTAGTTTTTATATTTATTCTACTAAATGCG
This sequence comes from Bacteroidales bacterium, assembly GCA_036171035.1. Taxonomy (GTDB): domain Bacteria; phylum Bacteroidota; class Bacteroidia; order Bacteroidales; family GWF2-35-48; genus GWF2-35-48. The sequence goes on along the minus strand of JAVHQG010000178.1, from coordinate 6,626 downwards.
TTTTTTATTCCCTGCAACTCGTCCATAGTTTCATTAATATTTTTATTTTTTTTAAGTTTTTCCAACAGAGCAAATAAATCATCAAACATTAGTTTTTGTTCGGCAATTCTCTTTTTAATGTATGCAATATCTTTGTGACCAGAATGAATAATTAGATACAACGTCTCAACAAGCGACCCCGAAAGCAGCAATGCATATGAGCTTTTCTGACCTGACTCGACCATGTTATCAACTGTTCGTTGATATATTTCAGTTGATAGTACAGACAAAGAATCAGCATTGAAATTATTTTGAGTTATTCTATTTTTCAAAGCTTCATCGAGAACAGAAGGGAATGATTCTTCCTTGCATAACGCATCAATAATTTTAAAATACTCTCCAATATTTTGATCTTTTTTGAAAAAAACCATGTATGCAACATCTGCAGAGTAAATACCTATATTAATTTTCCTATCTGTTGAAACCAAATATTTATCTTTATTAGATAATGGGTTCAACAATTTAGTATTAAAAACCAATTCGTTTTGCTCGATATAGCTTATAATTTCGTAAGGTGATGGCAGAAAAAGAAAAACATCCTCCATTTTATCCTTATCGGGTTGCGCAATTGTGGTATCAACAAGAATAGGCTTTGCATCATATTTAACGAATTTTCTGCTGAAAAAAATTATTACTGCCATCGCAATAACAATTAACGGGATGTAAATTTTTGGTTTCATATGTTTATTTATTATTTTATTTACTTTATTTTATATGCAACAAGCAGTCCAATACACTTGCCTTCAGTGAATGAAAATTTCGCATTGGGTGCCGAAAGTTGAATAATTATTTTTGTAGTTATCTCAACCTGAATACTGATATTTTGTTTGTAATAATCATCCGCATTATCATACAAAATTTCTTTTGTTTCCGCATTAAGAATTTTAAATTGAATTAATCCAACATCAAATTCGCCACACACTGATATGTAATTTTCATTGCCTTCATAAAATACACTTACCGCAGAAACTTTTTGACCATTAGCAATTTTTAGCCCCTGCGAAGTCGATCCTTTCATATATGAATTATCAATTAAATCGCATTTGGAGCCATAGTTTTGACAATACTGCCCCTGCATAAAAAAGCTGTATAATACAAGCGTACAGCAGATACTTATTTTTTTTAAACAAATTATTTTGCAGTCCATTTTGTTCTAAGTTTAATGATTGATAACTTTAAGGATTTAAAGGATTCTTTTGAATAGGTTATTTTATTATTTCCCGACAAAACAAGATTTCCATCTTTTGTTTTTTTAATTTTTACATTTTTCGATTGTACTGTTAAGTCTGAAAATGTTTTTTTCAACTCGCTGATATCCGTTAAAACTGAAGATACATTTTCATCCGTGTTCAATAATTGAAGCATAGAATATAAATCATCAAATAATAATTTTTGTTCTATTATTTTTTCAACTGTTTTATAATCTTGCGCATCACTTTTAACCGAACTAATAATTAAATACATTGTTTCAACAAATGAGCCTGACGAAATAATAATATAATTATTTTGTGCACCAGACTCCCTTACATTACTCATTGTCGTATTATAAACATCATTTGAAATAACATTTAAAGAATCGAAATTTGAGATGTTGTCAAGAATTCTTTTTTTTGTATTTTCATCAAAAGCAAATTCAATATTTTCATCATTGCACAAATTTTTTATTACCTTAAATGTTTGAGTTGCTTCACTCGTTTTTTTACATAAAATCTGATATGCTACATCCGCAGAATAAATTCCAATATTTAATAATTTTGCTATAGGATCTGTATATTTATCAGTATTTGAAAGAGGGTTCAAAAGCTCTTTTCTAAAATTAAAACCTTCTTTTTCAAAATAACTAATCGCTTCTGAAGGCAACAATGAAGAATAGTAAACGTCTTGAATTTTATTTTCCAAAACAGTATCCACCGCAGCACCAGTTTTATCTTTTTGCTCTTTTACTTCTTGTACAGAATTACATGAAGTGATAAAAACAGTCAAAACCGAACCCAATAAATAAGATAATTTCATTATCATAATAATTAATTTATTTTAATATTTTTAATATGAATTTTATATAAACAACGATTAAATTTTTCGATTTTATTTTTCAGTTTTATGAACAAATCTGTTAACAAAATCAAATAAAACAAACAAGTGAAAATCCAAATAACACCCACATTGAACCAAAGTGAATCAATGTAAAAGCCACTGATACGTTTCATAGGAGCATAGAAATGCGACCGACCAAAAAGGTTCTCAGGATAGAAATATATAGGACGGTATTTCCGTATTATTTCATTGTTTAACAGCAAACATTTTACAAACTCATTATTGTCTAAAACCAGATCGTTAAGCTTTTCATTAAAATAATTGTTTTTTAGTTTCAAAAGAAATTGTCTCTCATTTTTATCGGTTATGTTTTTTAAATAGGTTTCTTTTAATTGATTCTTTTTTTCATTATTATTTGCATATACTGCTCTCATTTTTTCAAGAAAATTACTTGCTTTTATCAGTATTTTGGTTGTTACAAGACTAGATTGTACACTATCGAAACAGTTAAAATTCATTACGGTGAAAAAAGAAGAATATTGTTTCATCTCATTTTGTAAAACAATTAAATTCTCTGACAACCGAGAATGATCTCCGTTCTTATTATTTAAAATATTAAGACTACTTTCGTTAATGTCTAATAATTTTGGTATTAAAATATTTGTCTGATACACATTATCACTAATTTCATGATCAAAGTTTTTCAGCAGTTTCTGATATTTATTATTTTTAAATTGTCCAACAGCAAGAGCTTCATAAGCCCATCGGGAAACCATTAAATCAGCAAAAACAGGAACATATTTCTGTGAAGCTAATGTATAATGTAACTTATTGAAATTTACAACAACACCGGCAAGTAATATTTGTGGAATAAGTAAAAATGGAATTGAAATATAAATTGCAATTACCGATTTCAAGTTAGCAGAAATCAGCAAACCAAGAATATTAGCGAAACAAGACACAGACCACAAAACAGCTAAATAATACAAATTCATTCCTTTGATTTCCAAAATAAAATTGCCAATTAAAACAAACAACAGCATTTGAATAAATGATAATAAAAACAAGTATGCAATTTTTGAATGAACATAGGATTTATAGCTTAATCCAATATATGATTCTCTCTGTAATATTTTTCTGTCTCTAATGATTTCTTCTGAGCTAACAATCAATCCAATAAATAAAGCTACAATCACGCTCATAAAAAGATATGACGGAATATTTTCATTTTTGCTAAATGTATAACTGTGAGTAATGATATCTGTTTGCTTCATAAAAAAACCTAAAGCAAGAGCCAACAACGGAGCTTCTGCAAGGCTTATCGCAACATACTGCTTATCGGTAAATTTTAATATAATTTGTCTTAAAAAATAGATTTTAAATTGCTTTGCCCAAGAAGGTAAAATATTTTTTTGAATTTTGAAACCAATAGAGGAGCTATCTTTAGTATGAGGTTTATTATCTATTTGGTTTTTAAATAAGGCATACCAATGTTCAGGATTATTTACTCTTTGTTCTGATTCTGCTCCTGAGCTATCCAGTTGCATTTTTTCAATATGGTAAAATATTTCTTCTGTATTAATTGTTCCACATAAATTACATTCACTATTTTTGGAATGTATCAGATTCAAATTATTTCTAAAAAATTGCAACGCATCAACCGGAGCACCGGTGTATATGGGATAACCGCCTGCATCAAGTACGATCAAAGAATCAAAATATTTAAAAATATCTGAAGAAGGTTGATGAATATTTACAAAAATTAATCGTTCATGTTGTGTTTGTTTTTTTAAAAATTGAATAATCTTCAATGAATCAGAAGACGATAAACCTGATGTTGGTTCATCAATAAAAAGCACCTTTGGTTCTCTTATAATTTCAAGAGCAATATTAAGTCGTTTCATTTGACCTCCACTAATAGACTTATTCAAGCTATTGCCCACTTTCAATGCTCTTGACTCATATAATCCAAAATCTTTTAATGAACCAGTGATTTTCTTTTCTAGATCAATTTTTGAAAGGTTAGGGAACACTAACTTTGAACCATAATATAAGTTTTGATTAACCGTAAGCTCTTCAAAAAGTACATCAGTTTGTGGAATATTTCCTAAAATACCTTTTAAATTTTCCACGTTTTCGTGCAAATTTAGCTTATTAATATATACGAATCCTGAAGATGGTTTTAAGTTTCCATTTAAAATATTAAGTAGTGTTGATTTTCCTGTGCCACTTCCACCCATGATTGCAACAAGCTGTCCGGATGTTGCAGTAAATGAAAATTTATGAATACCTATTTTGTTGTTGCTAAATTTATATTCCAAATTATCAATCTCAAAAAAAATACTTTTCTCATCGATACTCGAAATAAACTGCTTATCAATATCTCCAAAATGAATAGGTTTTATTTTATTATTTCTAATTGATGCACCTCGTGGTAAAAAATAAATAAGCTTTGAAAACAAGTGACGACCGGATATCTGCAAATCATCATCACCAGTTACTTTTAGCATATAGGCATCAATTCCCACTGCTTTCATTATGATTATTTGTCCATTGAGTTCCGGATTACACAAATATTTAATACCAGATTTACCTGAACTTTTATTTGAAGAAAGAATAAGTATCTTTTTTTTATCGGAAATATCAGGAATACGATCTTCAAAAAATGCGTAGTAATTATTTATATCTGATTGTGGAATATTAAAAACTGCTAATAACTCATCAGTCAATGGTTCTGATTCAAAAATTTTCTCGGTTTTAAAAAGGTAGAGGAGTAAAATAACTTTTTGATAAATCGTAATCTCTTTGTTTATTTCAACACAAAACTGATGAATAATTTGTGGCGGTTGCTGAAAATTATTTTTCGCATTTCTATCTTTATTTTTTTTATATTCTGTTTCAAAATATTCAATATTTTCTTGCATCGTGTCAACAGAGATAAACTGTGACAGAAATATTTCCATAAATGATTTTGCAATAATTACATCGTCTTCTTTTTTCAAACTCAATAAATATGCAAAAAAATCAATGATTATTTTAAGCGTTTGTTCCGGCATTTTCTTAAAATATTTATGATATTAACTTTTAACTATTATTCTCTACCCTGCTAATCGAATAAATGGAAGAGATAATGAAATCATCACTCTACCAGTGTTTACTCCTGTAATATAAAGTGATCCGCGGTGTTCTTCAATAATTAATTTAGATAATTGAAAATTAATATTCTCAGTTGTTGTAATTTTATTTTCGCTCAACAAAGCAACAATATCAAAATTCAAATATATATTTTCAGTTGTTTCATTAGAAGTAATATTTAGTGTTTCATCTGATTTTCCAAAACGACCAGCCATTTCAAGAATATACACAAACGACTGAACAAGCATATCTCTATCGCAGGAAATATCAATAAAACTATTAATGTTATAATTGATAGAAATGTTTTTATTTGAGATATTTTTAGGCGATTTAAGAATTGCAAATTCAACAATATTTGAAAGCGATTCTGTAATAATATTTAATTTATGTTTTCCCGATTTTATTTTCGTTATTTCAAGAGCTGTAAACGCAAATTCCTCCAACCTTGTTGCAGAATTATCAACAAGTTCCAACAATTCAATCAAGCTTTTATTTTCAACTTTTTGTTTTAATAGCTGTATTGGACCCATAATACTATTAAGAGGTGTTCGCAGTTCATGACTAATCATTTGTAGAAACTCAGTTTTTGTTTCATCTAATTTAAGCAGTTCTACATTGGCTTGAGTGAGTTGATTGTATGCCATTTCTAAATCTTTTGTACGCTCTTTTACTTTATCTTCCAATATTTTATTTTGCACATCTACTTCATCTTTTTTATATTTCAAATCTAATTGTGCATTGATACGTGCAAGCAATTCTGTGTAATTAAATGGTTTTGAAATATAATCCTGACCACCTGCCTCAAAGCCTTTCACTACATGATCATTATCTGAATAAGCTGTTAAAAAAATCACAGGAACATCTTTAGAATACTCTTCCTTTTTAATAGCAACACATGTTTCATAACCATTCATTTTCGGCAAGCCAACATCACACAATACCAAATCTGGTATCACTTTTTTTATAATAGATAATCCTATCATTCCATCTTCGGCAGCATAGGCTTCAAATCCCTCTTCCTTTAAAAATTGCAGTGTATTCTCTCGCAAAATCAGATCATCTTCTATTAATACAATTCGGTTCATTGGAACATGGTTTTTGTTTTATCAAAATTACACACTTCTCATCCCGATTTCTTATGTATTATTCTGATTTATCGTTGGTGCATTCAAATAAACAACAAGCATTTTACCTAGTGCTTATAATTAAACCAGTATCGTGACAAAATAATTTAGAAACAATTTGTTGTTGTAATCAGCATTCAGTAATCGATATTCAAGAACCCCCACTTACATTATTTACCAAATACCATTTTTTGTTTCAGTGCTAAAACATAAAAACGATGTATTTAGTTCTTGTAAGGAAACTCAGTGTCAGATAAGAAAATGTCAAGAATAAGGCTTTCGTAGTAACGAAAT
>JAVHQG010000177.1:0-16880 GCA_036171035.1 Bacteroidales bacterium | reverse complement strand
TTAGCATTTAGCATTTAGCATTCAACATTATACCTCAGGCTTCAACTCCGCTCAGCCACCGGTTAATTATCACATCATCAAATCATTTCATTTTCAAATCATCTATTAAATCTTCTTGTCTGTTTAATTTAATAAAAAAACTACTCCCATTATTTTCTTGCGATTCCACCCAAATTTTTCCATTATGTTTCTCAATGATTTTTGCAGCAATCGTTAAGCCCAACCCTTCGCCCTGACTCTCTTGATCTTCTTTTTGAAAAATCACAAAAACATTTTCAATCTGCGCTTTTTTAATTCCTTTACCATTATCCGCAAAGCAATAGATACTCTGACCATTCTCTGTAAAGCCTGAAATACAAATCTGTTTTTCCTTATTCGCAGGCATAAATTTAATAGCATTATCAATAAGATTTGAGACTACCTGATTCAGTGATTTTTCATCGGCCATACACTCCGGGAGATCTCCAACCTTAACAATTATTTCATTTGTTTTAATTTTATATTCGTGAAATGCAAGCACATCGGCAACTAATTTATTCATTGATACGGGAACAATATCCAACTTCAATCGCCCTAATCGAGAGACTTTAAGCAAGCCTTCAATCAATATATCCATTTTTACACAACTCTGTTTAATATAAAACAATGCTTCTGGAACTTCATTCAGTATAATTTGTTTTATTTTTTCAAAATCGGTGTTTTTATCTATTAACCCCGGAAGCAGTTCTATAAGATTTTTACAATTGGTGACAAGCTCGTCAGAAAATCCCTGAATATTGACCAAGGGCGAACGCAAATCGTGCGAAGTAAGATACACCAGTTGTTCCAGCTCCGCATTTTTTTTCTTAAGGGTTTTATTAAGTTGCATGATTTGTTTTTCTGCTTTTTTTCGATCCGTAATATTTCTAATGATATGATTCAAATGTATAATTTCGTTTTTATCATCTATAATTGGATCAACAATCACTTCATACCAAAAATTATTCTGATGTATTTCCAATATCTCACGTTTTTTGCTTATCAATGCCTTATCAAGCGGACAATTTTCAATTGGACAATTCGTACCATGAATTTTTTCAAAACATTTTTTTTGTATTAAATCTCCATTACGGCTTCGTGTCAGTTCTTTCATTGCCTGATTGCAGCGAATGATTTTGTGAGACGTATCAATGATTGAAATGGCATCGGGCGATGAATCAAAAGTTAACTGCCACTCTTCAGCCGCATGGAGTAGAGCCATGTTTGCCAATTTCCTTTTCGTAATATTTTGAAACGATCCATAAACGACTGCGGTCTCGCCTATCTCGTTTAATTTAATATTTCCAACAATTTTAACAAACCGATGATTCCCTTTTGCAGTTATCATTTCAAGTTCAACCTCAAAAGGTTTTTTTAAAAAGCGTGCATCATCAAGCAATTTAATTAAAATTGGAATTGAATTTTCAGTATAAAAATTTATCGCACTTTCTAACGTTGGAATGTAATCTTCGGATACCTCATGTATGCGATATACTTCTTTTGTCCATGTATATTTTTGCGATGGATACTCAATTTTCCACCCTCCAATTCTTGCAAGTTGCCCAATTTCATTGAGAAGTTGCTCATTCTCGATGATTGTGCCTTTCAATATTTTTTGTTCACTCTTAAGTTTCGATAGCTGAATATACGTGCTCACTCTTACAAGAAATTCCTCAATTTGAAAAGGTTTTAAGATATAATCAACAGCGCCGGCATTTAGTCCTGCAACTCTATCATCTATACTAACAGCAGCAGTAAGAAAAACCACAGGGATGTTGCACCATTCGTTATTTTGTTTAATTGTTTTACACAACTCTATCCCACTCATTTCGGGCATCATTACGTCTAACAGAATAAGATCAGGAATATTATTTTCTAAAACAGCTAAGGCTTGTTTGCCGCTATCTGCCTGAAGAACATTATACCCTTCAATCGTAAGCATATCAACAATTAACAATAGATTTGGCTGGTAATCATCAACAGCTAATATCGTTCCTTTGTTTCTCATTATTATAGTTTAATCTGCATACGGTTTCAAGAAAACGAACTTGTGTACAAACAAAATTATAACAAAATAGTCGGGAATACGCAAGGGCTTAAGTATTTTTTATTATATGAAAAAAAAATTAGTATTATCCTTAGGTATTTTATTCACATCAGATAAATATTCCATTTGGCAAATAAAAGAACTAAGTATTTTACGTACGAGGTATTTATTTTTAAGAATGTATAGGAATTTATGCAGTGCTTGAAAGAAAAAGAATGTACGGGATTCTATAAAACAACAAAGGGAGAACACATGTGCCCTCCCTTTGTTTTGTAAAGATAAAAGAATTACTTGTTAACAGCTTTTGCTAAGTCGCTACCTGCTTTAAATCTTACTACATTTTTTGCAGCGATTTTGATAACAGCTTTAGTTTTAGGATTTCTTCCTGTTCTTGCAGCTCTTTTAGCTACTTTAAAAGAACCAAAACCAACTAATGCTACACTACCATCTTTTTTGCTCTTTAAAGCATCATGGGTACTGTCAATAAAAGCATCTAATGCTCTTTTTGCTTGTGCTTTTGTTAATTCAGATTTTTTTGCGATTGAATCAATTAATTCAGCTTTATTCATAATTTTAAGTATTAGTGATAAATAAATAAATAAATAACTGCAACAAAAGTATAACAGATCGTAGGCTCTCACAAGTTTTTACACAAAAAATATCATCAATTGTCCATAAATAGGGCAAATTGTTAATAAATATGACTTATTTTATTGATTTTCCGACGTTACATGTAGTAAAAACCTTCCATTTGAAGACTCCCATTCAATTATCTTCTATACAAATTTCAAAAAAAACAGCATATCTTATAAAAAAAGAAGCCGTCTATACAATATTATATACATACAAAACCAACCTTAAAATTGAATTGCACTAAAGTACATGCATTGATTAAATTTGTTAAAAATAAAAAAAGCCTTACATTTCTAAAAGGCTTTGATGATTTCAAAATAAGAATTCCACTTTTGCGGAAAATTTTGTTGTGGGCGGTACTGGATTCGAACCAGTGACCCCTACCCTGTCAAGGTAATGCTCTAAACCAACTGAGCTAACAGCCCGAAATATTTGACAAATATATAAAATAAAACCAATTTCAATTTTGCAAATTCACTATTAAAAAAAATTGTTACTTTGCATCATAATTAATGTAAACATAATTTCTAATGTTTATTTGAAATTTATTGAAATGAATCAGATAGAAAATCCGCAATTGCAGTTGGCATTTGACTTTGTACAATATACTAACAAAAATATTTTTTTAACAGGGAAAGCCGGTACAGGCAAAACAACGTTTTTACACAATCTTAAAAATGTTACACCAAAGCGCATGGTAATAGTTGCACCAACCGGAGTAGCAGCAATCAATGCAGGTGGTGTTACGATTCATTCATTTTTTCAAATGCCTTTTGGACCTCACATTCCAGGGAGTACATTTAGTCCCGATCAGAAAGGATCTTTCAACCAAAGAAAAATGAGCAAAGAAAAAATCAATCTTATTAAAAGTCTTGATTTGCTTGTTATTGATGAAATCAGTATGGTACGAGCTGATTTACTTGATGGAATTGATGAAGTTTTAAGAAAATATAAAGATCGTTTCAAACCTTTTGGAGGTGCCCAATTGCTTATGATTGGAGATTTACACCAGCTCTCTCCTGTGATTAAGGATGACGATTGGAATATGCTTAAAATTTATTATGATTCAATCTATTTTTTTAGCAGCAAAGCTTTGCAAAACACACAACCTGTAAATATTGAATTAAAGCATATTTACAGACAATCTGACGCATCTTTTATTGAAATATTAAATCAAGTTCGTAACAACAATCTTGATGCAATCACTTTAAAAAAGTTAAACGATCGCTACATTCCTGATTTCAATCCTTGTGAAGAAGACGGCTATATTACCTTAACTACACATAATGCATCGGCACTTGAAATCAACCATTCTAAATTAAAAACGATTAAAAACGCTTCATTTATTTTTTCGGCAACAATTAAAGATGAGTTCCCTGAATATGCCTATCCAACTGAAGTCAAGCTTGATCTAAAAGTTGGCGCACAAGTGATGTTTGTGAAAAATGACACCAGTTGGGAAAAATCATATTATAATGGGAAAATAGGAAAAATTTTGTCAATCAGTGACGAACTCATTACAGTTAAATGCCCGACAGATGAATTTAAAATATCTGTTCCTCGAGCAGAATGGGAAAATGTAAAATACACCCTCGACCCAGACTCAAAAACAATAAACGAAACAGTTGTCGGAAAATTTATTCAATTTCCATTAAAACTGGCATGGGCAATCACAATTCACAAGAGTCAGGGGCTTACTTTTGAAAAAGCAATAATTGATGCCAACGCCTCTTTTGCACATGGTCAGGTATATGTTGCATTGAGTCGATGTAAAACCTTTGAGGGACTTGTTTTGCGATCACCTATTTCTAATAGTAGTATTAAAACAGATGGCACCATTTCAGAATTTACAAATAAAGTAACTAGAAACGAACCCGGATCGCAACAATTAACTCAGTCAAAAATAACATATCAAAAATCGTTACTGCTGACTTTATTTGATTATAAATTCTCGAAGTATTGGCTTTCCCAATTCATAAAAATAATTACTGAAAATGCCAACATTATTGATGCTCATATTATCAGTGAATTGAACGACATCGAAGCAATTGCTGATAAAGAAATTTTTACAGTATCAGAAAAATTTAAAACTCAATTAAATAATCTCTTTCTACAAAATAATTTACCTGAAGGAAATGAAGATATACAAGATAGAGTGAAAAAAGCATCGATATATTTTTCAACTCAAACAACGAATTTACTACAAAAATTAAAAACTATTGTTATCGAAACAGATAACAAAGTTGTAAACAAAAGTATTTTCGATGCCTTAGAACATCTGCAAAAAGAACTCTTTATAAAAATTGCCGGACTACAATCATGTGTAAATGGATTTTCAACAATTACATATATTCAAGCCACAGCTAATGCTGATATTGATTTTATTGTAAAATCACAACAAGCTCCTGCTTCAAAAATATCAGTGCCCAAACATGTTGCTCATTCAGAACTTTATGTCGAATTAAAAACATGGAGAGATGAATTAGCAGAGCAAAACGATATGATTGAATACATGATTATCCCTCACAAAACAATGCTGGAATTGGTTTCACGCTTGCCTGTAACAAAAGCTGAACTAAAGCAAATCAAAGGGATTGGAAAAGCAAAAATTGCACAATTTGGGGAAGAAATCATTTCAATTATTTCAGCCTATTGTGAAAAAAATAATATCAAAAGCACTCAACAGGAAATTATTAAAAAACCAAAAATAGAAAAGCCTGATACAAAAACAATAAGTTTTAAAATGTATCAAACCGGTAAATCAATTGATACAATAGCACAAGAAAGAAATCTTGCTGTAACAACCATTCAAAGTCATCTCTCACATTTTGTTGGTACAGGAGATTTGAATGTTACTGATTTTGTACAGGGAAACATAATAGAAGCAATTACCGAATTTTTACGACAAAACCAAACACGTTCATTATCAGCTATAAAAGAGTCTTTCGGAGATATTGTATCCTATGCTGATTTAAAATTTATTTTTAAGCATTTGGAAAATCTGGAAAATCAAAAATAATCGTTAAAATGCTGCCATTAACAATTCAATATCTTTTGAAGGAATTTTGAACATCTCACCAATGTATCTGTTTGTAAGGATTCCATTGTAAATATAAATACCATTGCGAACACCGGCATCTTCTTTTAGCAAATGCCTTAAATCAGAAGTTTCTCCAATTTTTAAAAGAATCGGACCAAAGATATTACTAAGCCCATACGACGCTGTTCGTGCTACTCGGGAAGGAATATTTGGAACACAATAATGAACAACACCATGTTCAACAAAAACCGGATTACTATGAGTTGTTGGCCTGGATGTCTCCACACAACCGCCTTGATCTATGCTGATATCAACAATCACAGAACCATTTTTCATATTTCGGACCATATCTTCTGTGACAATAAAACGCGGACCTTTATTAATTAATCGGATAGCTCCAATCAAAACATCGGCTGTTTTCAGTGCATTTTTTAAAACAGTTGGTTGCAGAATTGATGTATAAATATTTTTCTGAACATTATTTTGTAATCTCCTCAGTCGGCTTACGGAATCATCAAAAACCTTTACATGCGCTCCAAGCCCCGATGCAATGCGGGCAGCAAATTCAGCACAAGTGCCTGCTCCAATAATAACCACTTCTGTTGGAGTGATTCCTGTAACCCCGCCCAACATTTCGCCTTTGCCTTCATGAACCGTATTGAGATATTCGGCAGCAATTAAAATCGAGGAACTGCCTGCAATTTCACTCATATAACGCACAATGGGAAAATTACCATTGGCATCTTTTAAATTTTCATAAGACATGGCTGTAACACGTTTCTGAATCAACTTTCTGATATATTCTTCTGTTTGAAATGTAGCATGTAGCGATGATATAACTATTTGAGTTCCTTGCAACATATCAATTTCAGAAATTGTGAGTGGAGCAACTTTAAGAACAACATCCGATTTATAAATATCTTCTTTATTATACGTTATTTCTCCACCACATTCACTATACTTATTATCTTCAAAATTAGCCATCTTCCCTGCATTCGTTTCAATCAACACACGATGCCCATTGTTTACAAGCAAATCAACATTCAGTGGGGTAAGCGGAACCCTGTTCTCGTCTTTGTTCATCTCACGAGGAATGCCAATTGTTAAGTGTTGTTTTTTTCGCCCAACCTCAAGCATTTCTTCAAGAGGCATCATTGCGCTTTTTGTAAAATGATGGGGATTTGCAGATTGTGTTCCAGACATATTTAGTTTATTAAAGACTCATAAAATTAAATGATTTTTTTGAATTTCTATTAACAAATAAATAAAATTTTTCTGCTACATTTGTAAAGATTCAATATTTTAATCATCCTAAAATAAATTTATTTCATGGTTCAGAAACATGATTTCTAATACAAAAAAAGGACTTGTTCCCAAAAATATTTCAGCAAAAGCAATAATTAAAAAAATTCTTGCCGGCGATAGGGTTAGCTTAAGCAGGGCTATCACATTGATTGAAAGTTCTCTTTACAAGGATCAGATACTTGCTCAGGAAATTATTGAAAAGTGTTTACCATTTTCGGGAAAATCAATAAGAATTGGCATTTCCGGAATACCGGGTGTTGGAAAAAGCACTTTTATTGAAGCGTTAGGTATGTATTTAACTGCGAAAGACAAAAAAATTGCTGTGTTGGCAATAGATCCTAGCAGTGAGCGCTCAAAAGGCAGCATTCTTGGCGATAAAACCCGAATGGAAGAATTAGCAACAGAGAAAAATGCGTTTATTCGTCCCTCTCCTTCAAATGGCTCTCTGGGTGGAGTTACAAAAAAAACGAGAGAATCAATTATTTTATGTGAAGCTGCCGGATTTAATACTATTCTTATTGAAACAGTTGGTGTTGGTCAATCGGAAACTGCTGCTCACTCTATGGTTGATTGCTTTTTATTATTAATGATTGCCGGTGCGGGCGACGAGCTGCAAGGCATCAAACGAGGCATCATGGAAATGGCTGATTTGGTAGTAATCAATAAGGCTGATGGCTCAAATATCAATCAGGCAAAACTAGCTCAAGGTCAATATCAAAATTCACTTCACTTATTCCCAGCCAATGAATCAAAATGGCGATCACCTGTATTGACCTGCTCTTCAATAACCAAATCGGGCATCCCTGAAGTATGGGAAACAATAACTGAATATATTGATATTATAAATAAAAATGGGTACTTTACAAAAAGACGACAAGCTCAAACAAAATATTGGATGTATGAAAATATAAACCAATCTTTGCTTGACAGATTCTACAATGATACTGAAATTTCTAAAAAAATAATATCCATTGAAAAAGCAGTTATTGATGAAAAAATGAATCCTTTTCATGCTGCAAATATTTTAATAAATGAATACTTTAATAAATAATATACCATTAATATGAAAACCATTTTATCTGTTTGCATTATCCTTTTAACCACACTAAACTCCATATCAGGAGAGAAACCAAAAGCGATTAAATCAGACATCAAAGAAGTGTCTGTTTTTATTACAGGAGCACAGGTAACCCGTGTGGGCAACTCCAACTTAAATGCAGGTACAAGTCTGTTGATTTTCGAAGAATTACCATATAATATTAATTCGCAAAGCATTCAGGTTAGTGGCAAAGGTGATTTTGCAATTTTATCTGTGCAACATCAGATAAATTATATAAAAAGCCGACAAATTAGTCAGGAAGTTAAAACAATGAAAGACAGTATTGAAATGCTGAACGATCTATTGGCTACAGAAAAAGATTTACAAAGTGTGTATTCGGAAGAAGAAGCCATGATTAAGTCAAACAAAGCAATTGGAGGGCTAAATGTAGGTGTTAAAATTTTAGATTTAAAAGATGGTGCTGAATATTTCAGACAAAGGCTTAGTGATATTAAAATTAAATGGCGTGCTGCACAAAAAAAAATAACTAAAATGCAGGAAGACGTTACCAGACTTAATAGTCAGATAAATTCACTGAATTCAAAAGATAACAAACCTACCAGTGAAATTGTTGTTACCGTATCAAGCAAAAGCCCAGTGAACGGCAGTTTTACTGTAAGCTATCTTGTCAATGATGCCGGATGGATACCCTCTTACGATCTTCGCGCAAAAGACATCAACAACCCTGTAGAACTGACTTACAAAGGAAATGTATGGCAAACATCGGGTGAAGATTGGGATAAAGTTTCGCTCTCTCTGAACAGTGGAAATCCTATGCTAAGTGGATCAAAGCCATCACTTGCTCCATGGTATCTATATATGGCTTATTACAGAGACACCAAAAGCAAAGGCGTTGCATCAATGGCGAGAGTAAAAATGGAAGAAAATAAATTGTCTGAAGAAAAGAAAGTAAGTGATGAAATAAGCTCAAAGACAGCATCTACAGGTGCCGATTTTACAAGCGTTAAAGAGAATCAGACAAATATTGAATTTAAAATAGATGTTCCTTATACCATTAACGCTGATGGTAAAAAAAACGTTGTGGAAGTGCAAAAAATTTCTATCCCATCAACCTATGAATATTACTGTGCACCAAAACTCGACAAAGACGCATTTCTACTGGCTCATGCAACAGGTTGGGAAGCATATAATCTGATTTCAGGTGAAATGAATCTATTCTTTGAAGGGACATATGTTGGCAAATCATATTTAGATGTTTCAAACACAAATGACACACTGGATATTTCTTTGGGACGTGATAAAAACATTGTGGTTACACGTACAAAGCTGAAAGAATTTTCTAAGAAAAACCTCATCGGATCAAGCAAAAAAGAAACTCGTAGTTTTGATATTGAAATCCGAAATAAAAAGAAACAAGCTGTCAACATAATAGTTGAAGATCAGTTTCCTCTTTCAACCAATAAGGAAATTGAGATTGAACAACTCGAAAAATCTGATGCAAAAATAAATTCTGATACAGGAATCATGACATGGAAATTCGAGCTGAAACCTGCTGAAAATAAAAAACTCAAGATGCAGTATTCTGTGAAATATCCGAAAGAGCAAAACATCATTCTTGAATAAATCATATATCGTAAACGATTTAAAAAGTAATCAGATCTTGGCGACCAATTGCCATATACTGTTACATTACATGCAATTTTCTGGTTAAATGATTAAATTACTTTTCATATGGTTATCAATAATATTACTGTTAACAAGCTGCATCCAAGATTTAGACGACTGGCTAAAAACAAACGATATTAGCTTTAAACGCAAAGTAGATACCAAATACTTTTCGCAAGATTACGCATCCATTGAAATTAAAAAAATAAATAATGATTTAACAATTTTATTACAATGGGATTGTCCTTCAAAATTCCCTTTCCCAATTGATGGAACTACAAATGACACACTTTCAATGTCTCAATTTATTTTCTGTTTTAAAGAAAATGAGAAAGTGATTCCTTTATCTAATTTTATACACTACAAAAACACTTCATCGGATTTCGAAATGGATTCCTCGCAGTTTATCATAAAAACAAACAGCCATAATTTTAAAAAGAATTGCAACGAATTATTAAATATTCCAATGTATTATTTCAACAGTTTAAAAGCGGGAAAACATGAGATTACAGTAGATATTTATCAAGACAGATTTTCTGTAGTTCCCAGCTACAATGAAACAGATTCATCAAGAAAGAATGTACATGATAAATTTATAACACTGATCAAAGGCAGCATTACATTCAAATTGAATATCCCACAAATATACAAAACAGCTATTTTTGCCAATGGTTTTGTTCTTAAAAATGACAGCACTTGGTCTCCGGCAGGAATGGATTTTTCACTTTTCACATCCGGCTACCCTGATATATACTGGGAATTATTTTATCCGGTTACATCAAGTTCTGATTTATCCCATCCGTATTATATTTCTTCGATTGAACGAACAAATGTGGAACGACTTATTGCAGACACAATAATATTATTTCATTACAAGCCAAATGACAGAGTAATAATAGGGGTATATGACCACGATGATATTTCAAGAGATGATTTTATTGGCGACTGGTATGGCTCAATTAAACTACTTTCTAATAAAGATGAAACGTACCGAAAATTAACATTCGATTATGTAAAATGGATTGCAATCAAGTCGTCAGACAAAGGAATTATAAACAAATGAGAAAATCCTATTTCAATAACAACAAGCAACTTTTGCAGCAAATTTTTAGTCTAACAAATATAAATTGTTGTAATGATTATTGCTGAAATAAACTGGGAAAGTGTAAAATCTGTTTTTTCAATATTACTACAGATTCTAACCATACTTACTGTAATTTGGATCGTATTTTATATTCTACTTGAAAATCAAGATCCTCAAAAAACAATTTCATGGATACTCATCATTGTGCTAATACCAATTGTTGGAATCATTCTATATTTCGTTATTGGCAGAAATTTACGAAAAGAAAAAATATTTTCAAAAAAAATCATTACAGATTTTGAACAACTTGAAAAAATTAAAGCAGCTAACATTTCCAACATTTCTAAACAGATTTTTGCTAATGACAAAAACATTGCTGCAAAATTTGGCATCATGAATTTGCTTCATAAGAACAATAAAGCTCTGCTTACAGAATACAATAAAGTACTAATCTTAAACAATGGATCTGAAACCTTCAATGCAATTATTCAGGCTTTACTTCAAGCTAAGAACCACATTCATCTCGAATATTACATTATCGAGGACGATCATATAGGAAATACAATTCGTGAAATCCTTATCAAAAAAGCACAAGAAGGAGTTAATATCCGCCTCATTTATGATGACATTGGAAGTTGGAGTCTTTCAAAAAAATATTTAGAATCGCTTGTTAATGCAGGCGTTGATGTGTATAGCTTTATGCCTGTACGATTCTACCGTTTTGCATTTAAAATAAATTACAGAAACCATAGAAAAATTGCAATTATTGACGGTAAAATTGGATTTGTTGGTGGTCTAAATATTGCTGACCGGTACATTTCCGGTAGCCCTGAAGTAGGATTTTGGCGCGACACGCATATGCGCATTGAAGGCGAAGCAGTAATCAGCCTTCAGTTCGTTTTTCTAATGGACTGGTATTTTGTAAGCGACCAATTTATTCACGACGATAAATATTTTCCGGATAATAAAATTGAAGAAAAATGTTTAGTTCAAATAGCTGCAAGCGGTCCGGATTCAGACTGGGCGAGCATAATGCAAACCTATTTTTATGCTATTACCACAGCAAAAAAATATGTATATATCTCTACTCCTTATTTTATGCCAAATGAGAGCATTCTTACCGCTCTTAAAACCGTTGCTTTAAGCGGTGTTGATGTACGAATCATTTTACCCAGCAAATCTGATTCTTTTATTTCCTATTGGGGTTCTATGGCATATCTCGCAGATTTACTCGAAGCGGGAATAAAAATATTTACATATGAAAAGGGATTTACTCATTCAAAAATTCTTATCGTTGACGACATCCTGTGTTCTGTAGGTACTGCAAATATGGATATCCGTAGCTTTGACCAAAACTTTGAAATCAATGCACTTGTGTATAACGAACCCGTTGCCTGCTTTTTAAAACAAAGCTATTACGATGATTTGGCAAGCTGCAACCAACTTCTTTATCATGATCATCTGAGGCGACCATTCCTTTCAAAAATCAAAGAATCTATTGCAAAAGTATTTAGCCCGATGTGGTAAGTCTAAAATTTATATCCTAACGTTATCAGCAACTGATTTGATGCTGTCGTAGTTTTAGCCGCACTAATTCCGGTATTATTTTGTAGTGTATAAAGATATTGACTTGTTGAACCCGTTGAATGTACAATGGAAAAATCAAGAAATGAATAATCTGTTTTTATTCCAAATCCTCCCGAAAACGAAAGTTCATACGCATTTTTGTTTAACTGCGACGATTTGTAAGGGCTGTCATAATAGCCAAAACCTCCCCGAATCCTAAAATTATCAACCGCATATTCTGCCCCTATTCGTATATTTGATACAGCTTTGTAGCTTCTTTGAATAGATTTATTTTCATTATTGAAACTATAACCTGATTTCACATCATTTAACTTTGCAGTTGAAAAATCCATATATTCATATTCTATTCCTACCAATGCCATTTTATTCACTACAAAGCCTACACTTGCAATCGCTTTTATCGGGGTTGTAAGTTCCCAATCACTTATAAAATCAGCATCTCCTGAAGATGATGAATACGTATTTCCACTAATATATTTAGCCTCAATTTTACTATTGAAATTATCTTGTAGTGTATAAAATGTTGGTGTATGTATTGCCGCTCCAACCCTTATCCAGTCTATCGGGCGTAAAATTGCTCCCAATTTAAAACTATAACCTGTTCCACTCGTTGAAATATTTTGCATATATGAAAATGATTCCAAATCAGATAAAATATACCCTTCCGCAGTTTCGGTATAAGTAGAATTTTCTGTATAATTTAATCTATGGATTGACAGACTTGCCCCTAGATACAACATATCTTTATAATTTGACCCCAAAGAAAATACGTATTCACCCACTGATCCTGTTGTATGAATCTGTTTTTGCTGTGTTTCTCCATAATTTAAAAATGGATTTCTGTAGTGTGAAGAATCGCCATTCTGATAATCAATTAATCCTGTCTCAAAAGCAAGACCCTCAACAAAATAATCAAGATTTTCAGCCCTATTACCATTAGCTCTATCAACAAATAAGTCAATCAGAGAACTATTGTCATTTTGACCCTCAATAAGAACACTGTTGTTAAATGAATTTGTTCTAGTATAAGAGATACCAAAACTTGTTGTTTTCCAATCATTATTTTCCTTATCTGATTTATATGTAGAAACAAAACCCACATTTCCAAAATTAAATTTATATTTACTATCAATGGCATCCTCTCCAGCATACGTAGATTTTGACTTATTATAAAAAAGTGATGGTGTAGCAGCCAACTCTGAACTCCTGTATAAAGCAATTCCGGCCGGATTTGTAGCCATAACTGAAATATCTGCTCCAAGTGCTCCAAACGCTCCACCCATTGCAGTGAATCGTGCGGTTCCACTATACATTGTCTGCGAATATCGTAAAGCATCAACTTCGTTTTGTGCATATAAACCCATTGCAATAAAACAAATGACAATGAAAAAAAGAATTTTCTTCATGAATTAAGTTATTAAGTTATTATCTTTTCCTGCTGTTCCCACCTGATCGTGAACCAGACGTACCTGAACCTGAATTTGATTTTGAAGTTCCACCATTATTTGCAGGTGACACACTTTTTGTCTCGTTTGAATTCACATTGCTGCGATGTCCGGCATTGTTGCTGTTTCCGGAATTATTCGATGGCTGAATATTATTATTGTTATTATTATTGCTTCGACTACTCCCTCTATTATTGCTATTATTATTGTTATTATTGTTGTTGTTATTGTTGTTATTGTTATAAGAAGGTTTTGAGTCGTAACCTGAGTCACTATTTACACGTGGTTTTGTTTTATCATAATAATTATTATTTACATTTGGTTTATTGATTTTCTCATGTGAACGAATATATGTTGGATTATTATCTATAGAACTACCTCCATTATTTGGTTTGTTTTTCTTAGGTTCAATGTAATTATTATCTGTGGTACTGATTGTATTCGGCTTATTGAAATTCCCATTACCTGTAGTTCCTGAATTTATTATTCCTTTTGTTTCATTCAATGGAATTGTTTTTGTATTTGTGTTTGTTTTTGGAGTCCCTGTATTTCCGGAATTTGAATTATTATTTATAGAGTTTCCGGTTGAGATTCCTTGAATATTTCCAGAATTTCCTGCATTCATATTGCCCCTGCCAGATCCAACATAAGTACCGTTACTAGAAACAGAGCTACGATGTCTGTGCCTGCCATCATACGAGTTATCATATCCTGATGACCACGAATACGGATTATTCCAATCATTATAGCCACAATATCCTTGAGAATACCATGGATCCATATAATGATGATGCCATGGATTCCATGAATTATATCCCCAAGGATAATAACTATATCCAATATTAAAATTCCAATTAAAATAGGAATCAGACCACCCTATTCCAAAGCCTCCATAAGGGCCATATGCCCAATCATTAAAACCTCCATAATAATAATCGTAATTGCTGTAAAACGGATCTTGAAATCTTCTAATCCGGTCATAATAACTATTCCCATATGAATCATCATCTCCATTGTAATAGTTATTCGTAATATAATTATTCCCATTAGGATCATAATTTTGATCATAATTTATGCTATCGCTACCATTCTGACCTGAATTATTTTCCTGTTGAAAAATTTGTTGCTGATCTGAATAATTATCATTCGGATTTGCAACTACCACCTCACGTTGAATCTCGGGTGGGGCGGTATTAATTGCTACAGCATCATCCTTGGGAGAATAGTAAGCATCATCAACCGCCGTTCCGGCAAGTTTAGAAGTGGTACATGCACTCAGAAATATCATGAATGCAGCTAATATTGACAGAATCGCTTTCATGGTCTTATATGTTTCGGTAAGTGAATTTATTTTATTTAATTTGCACTACAAATATAACGATAAATAAACCGAATTGTTTTATATATATTGATTTTATCAAAGTTTTTACAAAAAATGCACTAATTAAATGCCTCTATGAAGTTATTAACAAAAAAGTCTGAAAATTATTCTCAATGGTATAATGATCTTGTAATAAAAGCCGAAATGGCTGACAACTCTGCTGTACGCGGCTGTATGGTTATTAAACCATATGGATATGCCATTTGGGAAAAAATGCAGGCAGCACTCGATAAAATGTTTAAAGACACAGGACACGAGAATGCGTATTTTCCACTTTTTATTCCAAAATCGTTTTTCAGCAAAGAAGCCAGCCATGTGGAAGGATTTGCAAAAGAATGTGCAGTTGTAACACATTACAGACTAAAGAACGATCCAAACGGAAAAGGCATTATTGTTGACCCGGAAGCAAAGCTCGAAGAAGAATTGATTGTACGTCCAACATCCGAAACAATTATTTGGAACACTTACAAGGGATGGATTCAATCATATCGTGACCTACCGATTCTTATTAATCAATGGGCAAATGTTGTCCGCTGGGAAATGCGTACACGCTTGTTTTTAAGAACAACTGAATTTCTTTGGCAAGAAGGTCACACTGCCCATGCAACAAGGGAAGAAGCTTTAGAAGAAACCATGAAAATGGTAAATGTGTATGCCGATTTTGTAGAAAATTGGCTCGCCATTCCTGTAATAAAAGGTGTAAAATCCGCCTGTGAACGTTTTGCCGGGGCCATTGACACATATTGTATTGAAGCTTTAATGCAAGATGGAAAAGCTTTACAATGCGGCACCTCACATTTCCTTGGGCAGAATTTTGCTAAAGCATTTGATGTTAAATTTACAAACAAAGAAGGTGCATTAGATTATGTTTGGGCCACTTCATGGGGAGTTTCAACTAGACTTATGGGTGCGCTGATTATGGCTCATGCTGATGATAACGGACTCATCATCCCTCCAAAAATGGCTCCATATCAAGTTGTGATTGTGCCTATTTACAAAGGTTCTCAATTACAAGAAGTTGTTGATGCCGGTAACAAAATCAAACAAATGTTACTTGAAAAAGGTATCAGAGTTAAATTCGACGACAGAGACAACAACACTCCCGGGTTCAAATTTGCAACATATGAACTCAAGGGCGTACCTCTAAGAATTGCCATCGGACCTCGCGACATCCAAAATAATACAGTTGAACTGGCACGGCGCGACACACTTGAAAAAATGACTGTTTCACAAGATATGCTCATTGAAAAAATAATTGAATTACTGGATGAAATACAATCAAACATGTACCAAAAAGCTCTAAAATTCAGAGAAGAACACACATATGATATTGACAATTACGAGGAATTCAAAAAGCTAATTGAAGAAAAACCCGGATTCTATCGAGCACATTGGGATGGCACCGCAGAAACAGAAACAAAAATTAAAGATGAAACAAAAGCCACCATCCGCTGTATTCCTTTTGAAAACAAAGAAGAACCCGGAATATGTATGGTTACAGGAAAGCCTTCGAAACAAAGAGTTTTATTTGCCAGAGCATACTAAATTATTACATAATTTATTATTTAGTGTCAGCAAGAAAACGCCAATAATTTCGTTACTCTAGTTTTGAAAA
>JAVHQG010000176.1:0-3590 GCA_036171035.1 Bacteroidales bacterium | reverse complement strand
TCTCAATGGGGAAATCAGACAACATACAAAAGATAGCAAAAGCAGTTTTCTAGCTCATCATTTCTTTAACTTTACACAAGCCATCAAATAAAACATCAATTTCCTGTGTGGTATTGTAAAATGCAAAAGAAGCACGAACTGTACCCGGTATTTTATAAAAATCCATAATCGGCTGAGTACAATGGCTTCCGGTTCTAACAGCAATTCCCAGTTTATCGAGAATCATACCTGTGTCATATGGATGAATATTCTCTAACAGAAAAGACAAAACACTTGCCTTATATTTTGCATTTCCATAAATTTTCAAACCCGGAATTGTCGATAATTTCATAGTTGCATATTGCAGCAATTGGTGTTCATACATCGCAATTTCGTAAATCCCAATCTGTAGAATGTAATCAATACCTTTGGCAAGACCAATAGCATCAACATAATTAGTCGTGCCGGCTTCAAATTTAAAAGGCAATTTATTATAAACCGTTTTTTCAAAAGTAACATGATGAATCATATCTCCACCGCCCTGATATGGAGGAATTTCATTTAGCAAATCTTCTTTGCCATACAATACCCCGATACCTGTAGGACCATAGAGTTTATGCCCGGAAAATGCTAAAAAATCGCAATCAAGCTCCTGCACATCAATCTTTGTATGTTGCACCGATTGGGCTGCATCAATTAAAACAGGGATTTTAAAACTATGTGCCTTCCTAATAATTTCTTTGATTGGATTAATCGTACCCAATGAATTCGAAATATGCATTACAGAAACAATTTTCGTTTTCGGGGTCAAAAGTCTTTCAAATTCCACAAGATTCAGTTCCCCCGATTCACTCATCGGGACAACCATTAATACCGCATTTTTGCGTTCACACAACATTTGCCATGGTACGATATTAGAATGATGTTCCATAGCTGTAATAAGGATTTCATCGCCCTCGTGAACATACTTTTCGCCAAAAGAAAATGCAACCAAATTTATAGATTCCGTTGTACCACGAGTAAAAATAATTTCGTGTGAGAATTTTGCATTAACAAATTTCTGTACTGTTGAACGTGCATTTTCGTACGCTTCAGACGAACGTTCACTTAAATAGTGTACCCCTCGATGAATGTTGCTATTGATATTTTTATAACAATCAGAAATACAATCAATCACTTGTAATGGTTTTTGAGAAGTAGCAGCATTATCGAGATATACCAATGGTTTCCCATACACCTGTTGTTCAAGTATAGGAAAATCTTTTCTTATTTTTTTTACATCAAACATCAAACTTGAAACTATTTAACATCAAATTTAAAATATTATTCACAATTTACAACACAATTGCTACATCTTGCCAATTCGCCTTTCAGCCTTTTATCAACCAGTTCGCTAATTCGATCTTTAAGAGCATGAAAGCTTATTTTTTCAATTACTTCATTTGCAAAAGCATGCATAAGCATCAGTTTTGCATCTTTTTGGTCAATTCCTCTGGCACGAAGATAAAACATGGCATCTTCGTCAATCTGTCCAATTGTGGCACCATGGCTACATTTCACATCATCAGCATAAATTTCAAGCTGAGGCTTGGTCATCATCCTGGCTGAATCAGAAAGCAGCAAGTTATTATTTATCTGAAAAGCTTTGGTATGCTGCGAATCTTTCCTAACAAGGATACGACCATTAAATGCGCCTGTGGCTTCATTATCAAGGATTCCTTTATAAAGCTGAGAGCTGATACAATTTGGTTGCACATGGTCAATAAACGTGTAGTTATCAATATGCTGTTTCCGATCAGTTAAAAAAATTCCTGATATATCAGATTCACATCTTTCACCATTAAGTGTTACAAAAATATTATTTCGAAGAATTCCACCATGAATAGATGCAATGTTTGATGCAAAGGTGCTTCCCTGCGATTGGTTTACAAATACAGAATTAATATGAGCCGAGGAATTATTTTCATCCTGAATATTAAAGACATCTAAATAAGCATTTTTCTCGACATGGATTTCTGTAACCGAATTACTTAAAAACCTG
Organism: Bacteroidales bacterium; assembly: GCA_036171035.1. GTDB lineage: Bacteria > Bacteroidota > Bacteroidia > Bacteroidales > GWF2-35-48 > GWF2-35-48. Next base: position 1,570 of record JAVHQG010000176.1, on the reverse strand, counting down.
AAAGGCGTGAGGGTGTGATTACAAACCACAATCTTTGCATTACTATTTTCTCCGGCAACAATAAGGTTTCTTTGCTGAATCATACAATCTTCGTTTTGCACAATAATATTCAAAATTTGAATAGGCTTTTCAATGATAGTATTTTTAGGCAAATACAAAAACAGTCCATCTTGTGCAAAAGCTGTATTTAAAGCTGTAAGACCATTATTTGCAGGATTTGCTATTTTACCATAATATTTTTCCAGCACATCCGGATTTGATTTTGCAAGTTGAGATAAACTGCCTGCAACAACATTTTCAAGAAGGCTGATTTTCTGATGAGAGCTATAAAACCAACCATTTACAAAAACAAGCAAATGAGAATCCAGTTCAGGAACATTACATTGGAAAAGAGTTGAAAAATCAACCTGTAACTTTCTTGGTGCAAAGTTGTAATGATATTTCTGACCGAATATTTTTTCAATATCAATGTATCGGTAATCTTCATTTTTTTTTGAAGGCAACCCAATCTTGCAAAAATGAGCCATAGCCTCTTCACGCATTTTATTTAAAAAGGGAGTAGAAGATAAAGTCAACACATCCTTATTCTCATTATATAATTCAGTTAATGAGGATTTAACTGATATTTCTTCTGCAACATTCATGTTTAATAAGGGGATTTAAAAATAATAAATACAATTCCGGTTTATTCTTCACCAAGCTCTTTCTTAATCCAGTCATATCCTTTTTCTTCCAACTCAAAAGCGAGTTCTTTTCCGGCAGATTTCACAATTTGTCCTTTATATAGCACATGCACAAAATCAGGTACAATATAATCGAGTAAACGCTGATAATGTGTAATCACAATTGTAGCATTTTCTTTTGTTTTCAGATTACTTACACCATTAGCAACCACACGCAAAGCATCGATATCTAGTCCGGAATCTGTTTCGTCAAGAATAGCAAGTTTTGGTTCAAGCATTGCCATCTGAAAAATTTCGTTTTTCTTTTTCTCCCCACCGGAGAAGCCCTCATTTACAGAACGATTAGTTAGTTTAGAGTCAATCTCAACGAGTTCTTTTTTTTCGCGCATCAATTTAAGAAAGTCAGATGACGACAAGGGTTGTAAATTTTTATATTTACGCTGTTCATTAACGGCAGCACGCATAAAATTGACCATGCTCACACCAGGTATTTCAATTGGATATTGAAACCCCAGAAAAATACCTGCACGTGCCCTGTCTTCTACCTTCATTTTTAATAGATCCTGACCCATATAAATAACTTCGCCCTCTGTTACTTCATAAATTTCGCGCCCCGCCAAAACAGAAGCCAATGTGCTTTTCCCGGAACCATTTGGTCCCATAATTGCATGAACTTCACCAGCTTTAATTTCAAGATTTATTCCTTTTAATATCTCTTTACCGTTGATGTTTGCTTTTAGATTTTTAATACTCAACATACCATTTTTTGTTTAATATTCTTTAATTTGTATGCAATAAAGTAAATATTTTTACAAGAATTAATAGAATATATAAAAAAATGACAATACATTTGATAAAACTCATATATCGCAATATTTTGCACCAAA
>JAVHQG010000175.1:0-16986 GCA_036171035.1 Bacteroidales bacterium | reverse complement strand
AACTCAGCACATCGCATTTACAAAAGTAAACTCCTTGATTTTCAAAAGCCTGCACACAACCTCGCTCAACCTGTCACAGGCAGGTTGCCGTGAAAGCCTCATTCTTGGCATTTTCTTATCTGACACCAAGTTTTCTTACAAGAACTAAATATAATTATGACATACAAACAAGTATTGGATTATATGTTTCAGCAGTTTCCTATGTTCCATCGAATGGGAAAAGCAGCATATAAGGCAGATCTGGATAATATATCCGAACTTGATGATTTTTTCGGGAATCTTCATAAAAATTTTAAAACAATACATATTGCCGGTACAAATGGAAAAGGTTCTGTTTCGCATATGCTTGCATCGGTGTTGCAAAGTGCAGGGTATAAAACAGGATTATATACATCTCCTCACCTAATTGATTTTCGTGAGAGAATTAAAATAAATGGGCTTTGTATTTCGGAGGAACAAGTGGTGGCTTTTATTTCAAAAAATATAACTGTTTTGGAAAAAATAAACCCTTCTTTTTTCGAGATTACGGTTGCTTTGGCATTTAATTATTTTGCCGATCAACATGTTGATGTTGCAGTAATAGAAGTGGGATTGGGCGGAAGGCTTGATGCAACAAATATTGTTTTTCCTGAATTATCAGTTGTTACAAATATAAGTTTTGATCATACAGACTTGTTGGGACATACATTGGCTGAAATTGCAGGCGAGAAAGCTGGTATTATAAAGCCTAATGTGCCGATAATAATTGGCGAATCAAGTGTAGAAACCAAAACAATTTTTCTTGAAAAAGCGAAGCAACAGCAGTCTCCCATTTTTTTCGCAGATGAGATGTATTCTGCAAAGCAGATTAATAAAAACAGTGCAAATCAAAGTTTTGATGTTTTGAAAAACGGTCAACAAATTTACAGTAATTTGTTTCTTGATCTTATCGGCGATTATCAATCAAAAAATATTTTAACTGCTATTTGTGCAATCGAGGAATTAAAAAATAGAGGGTTTGAATTAACGAATACTTCAATTGTTGATGGATTAAAAAATGCTGCTGCGGTCACCGGATTGCTGGGTCGTTGGCAGATTATTGCAGAAGAACCATTGATTGTTTGTGATACTGGGCATAATTATGCGGGAATTACATGGGTGGTGAAGCAGATTCATGAAAATTCATATAAAAAACTACATATTATTTTTGGAGTAGTGAACGATAAAGATGTAGATGGAGTGCTTTCATTACTACCTCAACATGCTCAATATTATTTTACAAAAGCGTCTATTCCAAGAGCACTTAATGAACAGATACTTTCAAAAAAAGCAGCCGATTATCATCTTTTTGGGGAAGCCTGTATGACTGTTCAAGAAGCAATTCAAAAGGCTTTAAATAATGCCGCAAAGAATGACATGATTTTTATTGGTGGAAGCACATTTATTGTGGCAGATGCTTTAATTTATTTTAATACGAAGGGTTGCAAGGAAAATATTATCTGACTACATTTGTCTCTCATTTTTTATTGGTATGATACCTTCATCAAAAAAATTAATTATTGTTCCAACTCCAATAGGAAATCTGGAAGATATAACGTTGCGGTCAATCAGAGCGTTGAAAGAAGCCGATTTGATTTTTGCTGAAGATACTCGTACCACAGGAAATTTGCTTCGTCACTTGGGCATTGAAAAACGAATGATCCCTCATCATAAATTTAATGAGCATAAGTCTGTTGAGCAGATTGCTGAAAGGATTGTTGCGGGCGAGCAAGTTGTTTTGGTATCTGATGCCGGCACACCATCTATTTCTGACCCAGGTTACCTACTTGTTAATAAATGTCTGGAGGCAGGTATTGAAATTGAATGCTTGCCTGGTGCAACAGCACTTATTCCAGCCCTTGTAAATTCAGGATTCCCTAGCGATCGCTTTTGTTTTGAAGGATTCCTTCCGCCGAAAAAAGGACGAAATAAAATATTGCAGCGACTAGCAGAAGAGGAGCGTACAATGATCTTTTATGAGTCACCTTTTCGTTTGATAAAATCATTGCAGCAATTTTCTGATATATTTGGTAAAGACCGCTTGGTATGTGTTTCAAGGGAATTGTCTAAAATATATGAAGAAAATATTCGAGGCTCATTGGAAGAAGTGATTTCTTATTTTAGTGATAAAACAGTTAAGGGCGAAATAGTGATTGTGCTAAAAGGATTGAAAATAAAAATAAATAAGATTGACCAAAATGAATAGAAAAAATATTCTGTTTGAGTCTGTTCGTAGAGTAATCCTCTTTTTGTTTTTTATTGGGTTTTTCTTTTTTTCTGGCTGCAAGAAAGATAATCCGGGAATATTTTCAGTTGAAGCAAATCTTACAAGAAAAGTATGGAAAATGCGTTCGTTTAGTGATTATGAAGCAAATATTGATTTCCCGGTAAGCACTACTACGTATGAGTTTAAGCGTGATGGAACGTATGTGATTGTGTCAGCAGATAAAAATCAAAAATTGTATTCAACATGGGTGTTGTTGGATCATAAAAAATATTTGCAGATAGGGAACAATACATTTAAAATTTCTTATCTCTCGAGGCGTTTGTTGAGCCTTTCTTATGGAAGCCTTGAAATGTTTTATGTTCCGGCAGAGTAAATTGTGTAACGGTGATTTTTAGATATGTTTTTTTAATCAAAACAAGTTGTTTGAAGATGAGATATTAAGAAAAGGATATTTTGTTTTGGTGCGATCAATCGTAGCAATTGTCTGCAAAGTAAATTTCTTATAGCTTTCAGAATCTTTATTAATAGGTCGATGTTGCAGTAGTCTGTTCATTTTCTCAACGTCTTTCTGCACCAATAATGTCTCTGCATTAAAATATATTTCAGAAAATATTTGCCAAATATAATTTACTGCGGTTAAACCCGGATGTAGCATATCATCTGCATAAAATCTGTAATCGCGCAAGTCATCCATCATAATTTCATATGCAGGAAAATATGCAATATTGTTAAATTTATTTTTTAATTGATGTATTGCCAACAGTAAAGTTGCTTTACTCAATTGATTTTTTTCTGCTCCATCTTTCCAGTGTCGTACAGGGCTTAACGTAAAAATAATTTTAATTGTAGGATTGAATTTTTGTGTTTTTTGAATCAAATCTGTGTAAGAATTTACAATTTCATTTACATTGAGCATGTATGAATCAAAATCTACCGATGGTAATTTATGGCAGTTTGCTACCACTTCATTTGTTTTTAGATGCCTGAATACATGAGCTGTTCCGAATGTGATAAAAACAAAATCGGCAGATTGTAAAAATTGTGATGAAGTAGAAATCCGTTCATTAATATTATGCAAACATTTTTCTATCTCGTTGTGTGAAAACCGTCCATGATGGTCAAAGCTAAACCATTGTTCATTGTAAAAATGTAAATTATGTTTTTCAAATATCTTATTTTGCAATAGAAAATTCAAGCTGTTATAGATGGATATTGGATTATAAATTATGCCAAATGGATTTACATCAGCATACATTTTTAAATTTACAAATCTATTGCCTATGTTTTCTGTAAAGCATGATCCAATAAATAAAACTTTTGTCTTATATGTGATTTTGTCTGGACTTGGGATGGCTTTTATTGTCGTTCTGAAGGATTCCATTGCTGCTTTATTATTGCAAAACAGTTTTAAAAATGTTACAAATTGAGTATCTTACAGCCACTTTTTTTGTTTGAAATAAATGATTGACCCCAAAGAAGAAGCAACCATTAGAGCCAATGCAAATATATAACCATACTTCCAATCTAGTTCCGGTATTATTTTAAAATTCATCCCATAGATGCTGGCAATAAGTGTTGGTGGCATAAATATTACTGAAAATACGGCAAATATTTTAATGATTTTATTTTGTTCAATATTGATAAGTCCAATAAATGAATCTTGCAAGTATTCCAACCGTTCAAAACTAAACGAGGTGTGTTCAAGCAATGAGCTGATGTCTTTGATCATTACACGTAATTTTGGATATATCTCATCCGGAAATCGTTCACTTTTTAAGATACCTGAAACCACACGTTGTTTATCCATAATATTTTCACGTATGCTCATTGTATTTTCTTGAAATTTGGTGATTTCAAGTATCATATTTTCATCTAATTCCTTATCTAGTGTGATTCTTTTACTGATAAGTGAAATGTCTTTTATTATATGCTCTACAAGATCTGCATCTAAATCAATACGTGTTTCAAAAAGGGTTACAAAAATATGATAGCCTGAAATATAGGCACGTGGGTAAGTTTCAATTTTTTTTATAGTATCTGAAAAAGATTTTAAATCAGAGTTCCTTAATGAAATCAGAATTTGTTCTTTTAAGATAAATGAAACGGCTTGAGATGTAAAAAACCCATTGGTTTGTACAAGAAAATTTGAATTTGCAATGACTAGCGTATCCGTTTCAAAGTAGCGCGAACTACTTTCAATTTCTTCAGCCTGCTGCGGCGTTTGAAGACTTACCTCCATTACTCTTTCTACCTGAATGCGTTCATCTTCCGTAGGGGCTAGCAAATCAATCCAAACAACATTTTCAAAATCAGATTCTTCAAACAAATCCAAGCGATGAATCTGTTGAATTTTATGATTCGATTTTGAAAATATTGTAATCATTTTATGCGGTTTATTAATGCTTCAAAGTAACAGTAAATTTTTTGGTTAATATAATTTAATTGTAACTTTTACCTTTGTTTAAACAAATAATTTCAGATCCCCTAATTTTCTTGCTGACACTAAATACAATATCGTTATATCGTCAGTAATTCACGGTATTTAGGTAGCGGCCATAACTCGTCATCAACTAGAAGCTCTAGCGTATCAACATGTTTTCGGATATCTTCCAAATATGGCTTTACTTTTTCACAATATTGCACGGCATGATCGTACACATCGTCAATTTTATTGGCATTTTTGCGCTCTTCAATCATGCTTTGAACTTTATTGTTTATTGCCGAAATATGTGATGAAATTTCTTTAATGGAGGTCATCTGTGTTGCAGCAATTTTTTTATAATCATCACCAAATATTCCTTTTAAACCACGCACGTTCTCAATTAGTGAATTCTGATATTTTATTGCAGTAGGAATAATATGATTGTTCGCCAAATCACCTAAAACACGCGATTCTATTTGAATTTTTTTATAATAATTTTCAAGTTTAATATGATAACGTGCTTCTAGTTCACGTGCGGTCATTACATCCATATTTTTAAAAACTGCTTTCGATTTTTCGCTAACATAGGCTTTTAGTGCTTGTGGGGTTGTTTTTATATTCGACAAACCTCTCTTTTTTGCTTCTGCTATCCATTCTTCTGAATATCCATTTCCTTCAAAAAGGATCGATTCGGAGCTGATGATATAATTACGCAACACATTCAAAATTGATTCATCTTTATCTAGCCCGGTAGTCATAAGCTTCTCAACTTCAATTTTAAAATCTATTAATTGATTTGCCATGATCGTATTCAATACAATCATTGATGCAGCACAATTCGCTGATGAACCAACGGCTCTGAATTCAAATTTGCTTCCAGTAAAAGCAAAAGGTGATGTTCGATTTCTGTCTGTATTGTCAATAATAATTGAAGGTATTTTTCCAATATTGAACTTTAAATCGGTCTTTTCATCTGCTGTTAACTTACCTTTTTTTACTTTTTTTACAATTTCTTCAAAAATTTTTGTTAGCTGTGATCCAATAAAAACGGATATGATTGCAGGTGGGGCTTCGTTAGCACCTAGTCTGTGTTCATTTCCCGCACTTGCAATAGATGCCCTCAATAGATCGGCATAGTCATGTACGGCTTTTATTGTATTTATAAAAAATGTAAGAAATTGTAAATTCGTTTTTGGCGTTTTTCCCGGACTCAACAGATTCTTTCCTGTATCAGTTGCAAGTGACCAATTGTTATGTTTCCCCGATCCATTTATTCCTGCAAATGGTTTTTCATGAAAAAGAACCTTCAGATGATGCCTGCGGGCTATTTTTTCCATTAAATCCATGATAAGCTGATTGTGGTCGTTGGCAAGGTTCACGTCTTCAAATACGGGAGCAAATTCAAACTGATTTGGAGCTACTTCATTATGCCTTGTTTTTATTGGTATTCCTAACTTCCAGGATTCTATCTGAAAATCTTTCATGAAAGTTAAAACTCTTTCAGGAATGGATCCAAAATAATTATCTTCCAACTGCTGACCTTTTGCTGCCTCATGCCCAAAAAGTGTGCGACCGGAACTTTTTAAATCTGGTCGGGCATTATATAGTGCTTCATCAATAATAAAATATTCTTGTTCCCACCCAAGTGTACCAATTACTTTTGTTACATTTTTGTCAAAATATTGACATACATCAACAGCCGCTTTATCCAGTGCCGTAAGTGCTCTGTATAGTGGAGTTTTGTAGTCAAGTGCATCGCCGGTATAGGCTATAAAAATTGATGGGATACACAGTGTGTCTCCAATAATAAATGCAGGAGATGATGGATCCCAGGCAGAATAACCTCTTGCCTCAAATGTGTTCCGAATCCCACCACTTGGAAAGCTAGACGCATCAGGCTCTTGCTGTATGAGCTGACTTCCTTCAAATTTTTCTATTGGTCCGGTTTCATCTAATGTCGTAATAAATGCATCATGCTTTTCTGCTGTTGCTCCTGTTAATGGCTGAAACCAATGTGTGTAGTGATTTGCCCCTTTACTTAATGCCCACGTTTTCATTGCTGCGGCAATTTGATCTGCAAGGCGGTAATCAATCTTATGTCCTTGGTTCACGATGTTCATGAAATTTCGGTACGCTTCTTCAGATAGATATTGTTTCATAGCTCGTTTGTTAAAAACATTACATCCGAAAATGTCAGAGACCACTGTTGTTGAAGCTTGTATTTGAAATGTTTGTCTTGTTGTTGCGGTAAGCAAAGCTCTTTTTCTAAATGTTTCCATACAAATTTATTTTTTTTAATGCTGAAATTGAAATTTAAAAATATCAAAATAATTTAACAAATGTATAAAATAATAAAGATATTATGAAAAAAATCACACTTTTTATTAAAGTACATTAAAAATATAGGGGGGTAATTATAAATATTATGATATTTTTAAGCTGTTGAATATTTTTTAAAATTAAATATATTTATTCATGTAGAATAAATTAAAATGTTAGAATGCACTTTACCTTTTATCCTTTTGGTTAATATCTAAAATTCTTTTAGGTTTGTCGTTATATTACAATTGTAAAATGTGGGGATCAATAGCAAAAATTATTCTTCGTAACAGGGTTCTCCTGTTAATTATTCTTTCCGTAATCACTATGTTTATGGGATGGCAAGCTAGTCGTATTGAGCTTTCTTACGAATTTGTTAAACCACTTCCCAAAGGTGATAAAGCTATGGTTGACTACGATTCATTCAAAAAAATGTTCGGCGAAGATGGTAGCGTGATGGTTATTGGATTGCAAGATTCGACACTTTTCCGGCTTGAAAAATTTAATGGTTGGTACAACCTCGCTCAAAATATTAAAAATGTAAACGGAGTCAAAGAGGTATTGTCTGTTGCTAACTTATATAACATTACTCGTAACGACAGTCTGAAAAAATTTCAATTTAGACATATTCTAGATCATAAGCCCCGAACACAGGAAGAACTCGATAGCGTTAAGAAGGAAATTTTCTCTCTCCCTTTTTATGAGGGATTAGCACTCAATAAAGAGACAAACACAACCTTAATGGCAATCACTTTCGATGATAAAAAACTAAACTCCAAGGCACGCATTGAGATTGTTGAAGCAGTTAAAGCTTTGGCAGATAAATTCTCTGCGGAATACCATACTGATCTTCATTTTTCAGGGTTGCCTTATATTCGTACGCAATTTATGAAAATGGTATCCAACGAAATGTCGTTGTTTCTTGTCCTTGCTATTGTTATAACTGCATTGATTCTTTATATCTTTTTTCGTTCATTCAGAGTTGTTGGATATTCTTTGATTGTGGTTGCAATTGGTATTATCTGGTCTCTTGGAACCATTCATTTGTTTGGTTTTAAAATCAATATATTGTCGAGTATGATTCCGCCCCTTATTACTATTATCGGGCTTCCAAACTGTATTTTTCTTACCAATAAATATCAAGAAGAACTTCGCATTCATGGAAGCAAAATTCGTGCACTCTCCATGATGGTTCGAAAAGTTGGATTGTCTAATTTTTTAGCCAATATTACAACTGCTATAGGCTTTGGTGTTTTTTATTTTACACAAAGTTCTCTGTTGGTTGAATTTGGTGTGGTTGCCGCAATAAATGTAATGGCAACCTATTTCGTTGCACTCATCTTTCTTACAATAATTCTGAGCTTTTTGCCGGTACCATCTCTTAAAAAAACCAGTCATCTTTCAAAAGAGTGGATTAATGCAATAATTACTAAAATAAATTATTTGGTACATTATAGAAGAAAACTTTTATACATCTCGCTTGCATTGTTTACAATCATTGGTGGTTTGGGCATGTACAAAATAAAACTCATTGGCTTTGTTGTTGATGACCTTCCTAAGAATGATCCAATTTATGCCGATCTTCGGTTCTTTGAGAAAAACTTTAATGGAGTTCTTCCATTTGAAGTGCTTATTGATACAAAGCAGCCTAAAGGGGTGTTTGCCGATAATGCAAAGGCTCTTTATAAAATTAAATTGCTCCAGAAAACGGTTAACGAACATCCTGAATTCTCGAAACCTCTCTCTGTTGTTGAGGCTCTTCGTTTTGCATATCAGGCATTTAAAGATGGAAAGAAGAAATTTTATCAACTTCCCCCTCCTTCGGAATTAGTGAAAATGAATGAATATACATCCTCCATATCCGGTAATGAAAATAAATTCAAATCGTTTCTCGATAGCACTAAACAATTTACACGTGTTAGTTTTCAGATGGCAGATGTTGGTTCCGTGCGGATGAAAGCACTTGTAAAAGAGTTACAACCCAAAGTAGATAGCATTTTCAATCCAAAAGATTATAATGTGAGTTTTACCGGACACAGTTTGGTCTTCCTAAAAGGCAATGATTACCTGTTTCATCATCTTTTCATTAGTCTTTTCATTGCTATTGGTCTCATCTTTTTAGTGGGCGTGGTGTTATTCCGCTCCATTTTAATTATTTTACTTTCTAAAATTCCGTGTCTTGTGCCACTAATCGTCACTGCCGGCATCATGGGCTATTTTGGGATTCCTTTTAAACCTTCTACAATATTGATTTTTAGTATTGCGTTTGGTTTGGCTTCCGATGGTACTATATACATCCTTACAGAATATAGACTACAGATTAAAAAAAATTCAAAAGAAAATGCTATTGAAAATACTGTTAAAGAAGTTGGATTGAGCATGATTTATACAAATATTATTCTGTTTTTCGGATTTGCAATTTTTATCGTTTCCAGCTTTGGTGGAACAGTGGCGATGGGTGTTTTAATATCAATCACATTAGTATGTTCTCTTTGTACAAACTTGCTGATTTTGCCTGCAATTTTACTATCACTGGAAAAACGTGTAAATACACGAAAAATGCTGGAGGATGCGGTTGATCTTGATGCTCAAGATTGCGATGATATTGATTATAAAATTGAAAAATATTGAAATAATATGAAAAAAATTCTTATAACCGGTGGCTCCGGATTTATTGGTAGCGCAATGTGCGAAAAACTTCTCAAAAATAAGGATTATCAGATTGTTGTTGTTGATAATCTAACTACCGGAAACATCGCTAAATTACCAGCCGGAGATGATTATAAATTTATTAAATGCGATGTGAATGAATATCGGGATATTTCAGAGATTATGCTGTCATTCAAATTTGATTATGTCTTTCATTATGCGGCTGTTGTTGGTGTTCAGCGTACACAAGATAATCCGGTTAGCGTTCTTCGCGATATTAATGGAATTGAGAATATTCTCACACTTTCAAAAAACACAGGCGTAAAACGTGTTTTTTATTCATCTTCTTCTGAAATATACGGTGAACCAGTTGAATTCCCTCAAAATGTATATACCACACCACTGAATTCCAGATTGCCTTATGCAATAGTTAAAAATATTGGGGAAGCTTTCTTGCGATCATACTTGAAAGAATATGGCTTAAATTATACAATATTTAGGTTTTTTAATACATACGGACCCAAACAAAGCAGGGACTTTGTGATGAGCAGATTTTTATTGCGTGCTTTAGAAAACAGAGATATTCCTATCTATGGTGATGGATCGCAAACTAGAACATTTTGCTATATTGATGATAATATTGAAGCTTGTGCAAAAGCGTTTGAAACAAATCAAATTGTAAACGATGTAATGAATGTGGGTGGCGCAATTGAAACACCTATATTAGATCTTGCAAAAATGATTATTCGTATTACAAATTCTAAATCGAAAATTGTTTTTCTTCCTCCTTTAAAAGAAGGTGATATGAGCAGGCGACTGCCTGATAATACTCGGATGAAAGAGGTTCTTGGCAGAGAACTTGTACCGCTTGAAGAGGGAATTAAAAATATTTTAAAAATAGGATTGATTGAGCATAAATGCTAAAATAAAAAAGTCCCGATTTCGGGACTTTTTTATTTTGTGGATATTATTGGCACGTTATATTCTGCAATGCACTATCCCAACAATGCCAGTTACTATCACTATATGATGCGGGATTTTTAATCCGACCTTCTTTTGTAGCCGTACTCCATGCAATGTTTGTAAGATTATTCTGACCTTTGTTATAAATGTCATATGTAGCATTGTATGGTGTACTTGTGCTTAAGGTGTACGCAATATAACCTCCATTTTCAGCCCCGCCCGGAATCACATTCAGATATTTAATATCAGCCGCATTATTAGCGGTATTCCGATGCCAGTCAATTTGTAAAAATGGTTGTGGACTTTGATGGCTCATATTTAATACCCATTGACCCGCAGTTGCTGATATGTCAGATGTTCCTGTAAACCATAGAAAATCAGTGAAAGAATTATCTAACGTCAAGTACATTTTCCATGTAACATTGTTCCCATCTACTTTCCCATTTAGTTTCGCAGTGTAAATTTTAAATCCCCGATAAACAGAATATGTCCATTGCCACGAGCCATCTGTTTGCTGTACAGGCTCATGATTAAATGATTCTGTAAATGCTGCAACAGGAATAGCAAGTGTAATAGAAATCACTATGTTCCAGGCACCAACTGTAAATGCTGCCTGTCCCCAATTGCTATTTGATGTTGTGTCAATGGATTTTGATGTTTGCTGAAACCCTGAAAAATCAATGAGCATTGTTGATTGTGGAGGAATAGCCGGTGGGTTTTCTTTTTTCTTTTTACAGCTAGTAAGTACAATTGCACTTGTTAAGATGGCTACCATCAACAATGTACCGAAAATTTTAATAGATTTTTTCATGTTTTTAAAATTTAGATTTTTCATATCATTACAAAATTAATACTTTTTTTAATATTTTGATTCTCACTTTCTTTATTATTTTTGTTGAAATTTTAATTCGCACGTTTATGAAACAATATGTTGAAACATTAAAAAAGTTAAAAGGGCTAAAAGCTAATTTACAAGGAAAAGATTTTTTACTTACATGGGAAAAATCTACAGATGAGCTACAACAAGTTCTGTATGTTGCAGAAGCACTGAAAATGCTTCGTGACAAAAATATTTCAACTAAATGTTTTGATAATGGTCTTGCTGTTTCAAATTTTAGGGATAACTCTACTCGTACACGTTTCTCTTTTGCCAGTGCCTGCAATTTACTTGGGCTTGAAGTGATGGATCTTGATGAAGCAAAATCTCAGATTGCACACGGAGAAACTGTTCGCGAAACAGCAAATATGATTTCTTTCTTAACAGAGGTTATTGGTATCAGAGATGATATGTTTCTTGGTGCCGGTCACACCTATATGAAAGAAGTTGGAGTATCGCTGGATGAAGGCTTTCAGAAAAACGTGCTGCCTCAACGTCCGCATATTGTAAACCTGCAATGCGATATTGATCATCCAACACAAAGTATGGCTGATTTACTTCACCTAAAACATTTTTTTGGTGGTTTAGATAAGCTAAAAGGTAAAAAAATTGCAATGACTTGGGCATATTCTCCTAGCTATGGCAAGCCTCTTTCTGTTCCACAAGGTATTATTGGTTTGATGACTCGTTTCGGAATGGAGGTTGAACTGGCACATCCTGAAGGATATAATTTAATCCCTGATGTAATAAAGGTTGCACAGAAAAATGCAAAAGCCGGTGGAGGCTCTTTTAAAGTGAGCAATAGTATGGAATCAGCATTCCGGGGAGCTGATATTGTTTATCCAAAAAGCTGGGCACCATATACTGTTATGGAAAAAAGGACTACACTTTTGCAGAAAGGAGATAAAGATGGGCTGAAAGATTTGGAAAAACAGTGCCTTGCTAATAATGCACAATTTAAAAATTGGGAATGTGATGAAAAGAAAATGAAAATGACAAAAGGTGGTAAAGCTCTTTATATGCACTGTCTCCCTGCTGATATTAGCAACGTATCGTGCAAAGCAGGAGAAGTTTCGGCAAAGGTATTTGAAAAATATAGAATTGATACTTATATCGAAGCAGGTTACAAGCCTTACATTATAGCAGCTATGATTTTTACCAGTCATTATAAAGATCCGGCAAGAGTATTGAAGGCTTTATCCGATAGGGCATTGGATAGAGTTATTCTATAATAAAAAAAAACTCCGGATTTTCCGGAGTTTTTTTTTAATGGTCATTCATTGAAATCAAGAATTCTTCATTTGTGGATGTCTTCGAGATCCGATCAATCATAAAATTCATTGTCTCTTGAGAATTCATATCGCCCAGATAATTCCTTAGTATCCATATCCTATTCAAATATTCTTTTGGTAACAGTAAATCTTCTCTTCTTGTGCTGGACGAATTAATATCAACAGCCGGATAAATACGCTTGTTAGAAAGTTTTCTATCAAGTTGCAACTCCATGTTTCCGGTACCCTTGAATTCTTCAAAAATCACTTCATCCATTTTAGAACCGGTTTCAGTAAGTGCAGTTGCAATGATTGTAAGCGATCCGCCATCTTCAATGTTCCTGGCTGCACCAAAAAAACGTTTTGGTTTGTGTAAAGCATTCGCATCAACACCGCCGGATAATACTTTACCTGATGCCGGAGAAACCGTATTATACGCACGTGCTAAACGAGTAATAGAGTCTAATAATATCACTACATCATGCCCACTTTCAACAAGTCTTTTTGCTTTTTCAAGAACAATATTTGCAATTTTAACATGGCGTTCAGCAGGTTCATCAAACGTAGATGAAATCACTTCTGCCTTTACGTGACGAGCCATTTCTGTAACTTCTTCAGGGCGTTCATCAATTAAAAGAATAATAAGATATACTTCCGGATGATTTGCCGCAATAGCGTTACCGATTTCTTGTAACAATACTGTTTTTCCTGTCTTAGGTTGTGCAACAATTAATCCTCGTTGTCCTTTTCCAATAGGTGCAAAAAGATCAATAATTCTTGTGGACGTTGTGCCTTTCCCATTACCGGTTATATTAAATTTTTCGTTTGGAAACAATGGGGTTAAATGGTCAAAAGGAATTCTGTCTCGAATGATGTCAGGATTTCTTCCATTAATTTTTTCTATTTTTATAAGGGGAAAATATTTTTCACCATCTTTTGGCGGTCTTATTGATCCTTCAACTGTATCTCCGGTTTTTAATCCAAATAATTTAATTTGTGATTGTGATACATATATGTCATCAGGTGAATTGAGGTAGTTGTAATCAGACGATCTAAGAAATCCATACCCATCGGCCATAATTTCTAAAACACCTGAACAAACAACAATTCCTTCAAACTCGTATGATTTTTCTTTTACTCTGTCGTATCGGAATTTAGGCTGCGAATTTGATTCTAAATTAAGTTTTTTGATATCATCTTCTATATCCTTTTGAATATCAGGTGAAGCTAATTTTATTTTAGAAGTACGTATCTGATTTAGTGCCGGCACTTCTAATGGTATTATACTTTCAGAATTATCAGGTATTATATCATTGTTTTCTAAATTATTTTGAGAAGCTTCTTGTAACTCATTTTGAGCTTGCTGTGTTTCGATGTTTGTTAGCAAATCATTAACAGCAGCAGGATTCTGTTCAAATTCAAAAAGATTTATTTGGCTTTCAGAATTGCTATTAAGCACTTCAGACTTTTCAACTTGAGGTGCAGATGTTTCGATTTTTTCACTAAAATCGATTATCGTATTTACAATAGCATCTTCTGGTTTTGCATCACCTATCTGAACTTTCTCAACACGCCTGTGCCGTATGCGCTTGCCTTGGGCTTCTTTAATTTGCGAATCTTCAACAACTATACCGCCATCCTGTGCATCAAGAACAGCGTTTATTAGGTCTTGCTTTTTTAATAATTCAGCTCTTTTAATATTAAACTGTTTTGCTACTTCTTTTAATTCGGAAACAACCATGTTGTTTAATCCCATGAAATCGTACATGAAATGTGTGATTAAGATTATAAAATGTGAATAAAAAATTAATTTTTTTTGCTATTTTTTCTCATACAATATTGGAGAAGAAAACTACAGAAAGAAAATTCTACTTTGGAAAATACCTCAGAATTTTCTGCAATTATATACTAATAAAAGTTATCTGCCAAATAAAAAAATATAATTTATTGTAACAACGATAATATTTTCAAAAATTAACCATTGATAGTTGTATTCCCTAAAGATAATATTAGACAAATAATACGCATAAGTGAATTTTAGTTTTATATGTTTCGTAATATATTAATAATAAATTAAATATACGATATAATCTTGCAAATACATGTTACTAAACATATAAATATAATAATAATATAAATTTATATAACAATCTGAAATTAAGATAGATAGTTAAAATATGAATTTGGGTTGGATGGAAGTATCATGATAGAGATATAAATAAAACTATATATTTGCGGTCAGAGTAGTAAAATACTAATAATTACATATTTATATTAAAATTAAAATTATATGGCAAAAAGAAATGTTATTATCATCGGTGCTGCAGGTCGGGATTTTCACAACTTCAACACTTACTACAGAGGTAATTCTGCATACAATGTAGTGGCTTTTACGGCAGCACAAATTCCGGATATTGACGGAAGAAAATATCCTAAAGAATTGGCAGGCGCTGACTTATATCCTGCCGGGATTCCAATTTTTGCAGAATCAGAACTTTCGGAATTAATTAAGAAATATAGTGTTGACGAATGTGTATTTGCTTATAGCGACCAACCATACGGAAGAGTGATGAACGTTGGCGCAATGGTAAATGCTTGTGGTGCCGATTTCACCATGATGGGTAGTAAACAAACAATGATTAAAAGTAATAAACCTTTAATTGCTGTTTGTGCAACTCGTACGGGATGTGGTAAAAGCCAGACTTCAAGAAGAGTTATTGAGCTGTTAATGGAGCAGGGTTTAAAAGTTGTTGCAATTCGTCATCCAATGCCTTATGGCGATTTGAATGCGCAGAAAGTACAGCGTTTTGCTACAGTTGAAGACTTGAAAAAGAACAAATGTACCATTGAAGAAATGGAAGAATACGAACCACATGTTGTTCGTGGAAATGTGATTTATGCAGGTGTCGATTATCAGGCAATATTAGATGCAGCGGAAAAAGATCCAAATGGTTGCGATGTGATTTTGTGGGATGGTGGAAACAATGACTTTTCGTTTTATAAACCAGATTTAAGCATAGCTGTTGCTGACCCACACAGACCCGGTGCTGAAGTATCTTACTATCCCGGTGAAGTAGTTGCTCGCATGGCAGATGTTATTGTAATCAATAAAATAGATACTGCTGATATGGCAAATATTCAGATTGTTCGCGACAATATTCAGAAAATTAATCCAAATGCTATTGTTATTGATGGTGCTTCTCCTATATCTGTTGATATGCCTGAATTAATAAAAGGCAAACGTGTACTTGTAATTGAAGATGGACCAACACTTACACATGGTGATATGAAAATTGGTGCAGGTGTTGTTGCTGCAAAACGTTTTGGTGCTGCTGAATTGGTTGACCCAAGACCTTATGCTGTAGGCAAACTTGCAGAAACATTCAAAATTTATCCAAACATTGGGACACTCCTTCCTGCAATGGGTTATGGTGACCAACAAGTAAAAGATCTTGAAACAACAATCAATAACACTCCTTGTGATGCTGTTATTATTGCTACACCTATTGATTTGAGTAGGATTGTAAACATTAAACATCCTAAAGTAAAAGTCGGATATGATTTACAAGAAATTGGAACACCTGATCTATCTGATGTTATTTGCACTTTTGTAAAACAACATAAATTAGCTAAAGCTGGTTGCTCCTGCTGTAACTGCTAGTTAGATGATTAAATTATTATAAAAAACCTGTGTTTTAATTAACACAGGTTTTTTTATTTTTATAATTAACCTCCCATTTACAATTCAATATTAAGCTGTAGTAACACATTTTCTATATATTCTCTCGTTCCTTTTTCCCCTTCAGCCGGAGCCCATTGTGCAAAATCCTTGTCGGTAATAGGAATATATGGACCATCTTTAAGCTCATATACGGCCGTTCCATCTTCCAATGAAATAATTGTATGCCATATATTTGGGGGTATTTCTACACCATATATCTTATTTTTATGATTTAATAGCAGGTGGTCAATAATAGCTCCGGCATCATTAAATTCAACAACTAAAAGTGTACCCCGTAGTATGATGAACACTTCACGTTTCTCCGGATTTTTATGACGGTGCGGACGGACATATGACCATGGCTCTATCGCATTAATCATACGCTGGACAAGGTCGTCACTTTGATTATGAAATGTGTGCATAAATCTTTTTCTTGGAAGATTTTTCCCTTTGTTAGAGGCTATAGAAATCAGTTGATCGTCTATTTTTATCATTTGAAAACTTGTTTTTTGAGTCCAC
>JAVHQG010000174.1:0-16994 GCA_036171035.1 Bacteroidales bacterium | reverse complement strand
AAGCATCAACAAAATAAATTTTAAAAAGCATTGAAAGATTCAGAGCTGATACAGTTATTTCTCGAGGAAAGCAACCGCGACAAAGCTTTTGGATTGATAGTATCAAAATACCAAGAGCGGCTATACTGGCATATTCGGAAGTTGGTAATCATTCATGCTGATGCTGATGATTTACTTCAAAATACTTTTATTAGTGCATGGAAAGGATTGCAAAACTTTAGAGAGGATGCACAACTCTACACTTGGTTGTATAGAATTGCCACAAATGAAACCTTAACATTTCTGAATAGTAAAAAACGCAATTTTTTTTTACCAATTGTTGATTATGAAAGAACTTTAGCAGATTCTCTTGAAGCGGACGAATATTTTGATGGGAATGAAATACAGCTAAAATTGCAAAAAGCAATCCTTACACTTCCTGAAAAACAGCGTGTGGTATTTAATTTAAAATATTTTGAAGAAATGAAATATGAAGAAATGTCTGATATTTTGGGGACATCCGTTGGGGCATTGAAGGCATCTTTTTTCCATGCAATGAAAAAAATTGAAAAATATTTAGATACCAATTAAACTATTAAGCTTAAATTTAGTCGAAGCAAATGTATAAGTTATGACAAAATTAAAAGACATAGAAAAGAAAAATCCTTTCAAGATACCACAGTTGTATTTTGATGGATTTCCAAATTTAATGGCTAAAAAAATTGACCAAACAAAGCCTTCAGTGCATCTTTATGATTGGAAGAAACCTGCCATAGCTGCCGCAATATTAATATTGATATTGTCTGTTTTTGCATTAAAAATATTGCTGTTTCATGATTCTCCGGAAAAACACCAACCGCTGGCAGCAAACAGTGCTTACATAGAATCAAATGTCGATGAGGCAACCATTATCAATGAGATAGTGACAGACAGCACATTTTCTACAAAAAAAGAATCTGTTTCAATTCAAGAATCAGAAGATGATTTAGATTTAGAGGCAGAAACAGTTGATTACACCACTTTATTAGCAGAATTTTAAATTTTATGAATATGAAAAAATATGCAACAGCTCTCATAATTTTTTGTTTTTGTTTTTCTTCATTTGCGCAGGATAAAATTGATAGAAATGAACAGCACAAAGAAAAGAGAGAAGAAATTCAGTCTCAAAAAATAGCATTTATTACCACTTATCTGGATTTGACACCAGAAGAATCACAAGTGTTCTGGCCGGT
Source organism: Bacteroidales bacterium (assembly GCA_036171035.1). Classification (GTDB taxonomy): domain Bacteria; phylum Bacteroidota; class Bacteroidia; order Bacteroidales; family GWF2-35-48; genus GWF2-35-48. The sequence goes on along the minus strand of JAVHQG010000174.1, from coordinate 15,783 downwards.
ATATAATGAATATAATAAAAAAATCACTGAGTTGTCGATTGAAAGGATTAAACTAATGAAACAAGTAAAAGAAGCCAAAACAACACTAACCGAAAAAGATGCTGAAACGATTGGCGATAGAATTATTGATTCAGAAGTTAACGAGGTCAATTTAAAGAAAGAATACCATTTAAAATATAAGAAGATATTACCTAAAGTAAAAATTGTAATGCTCTATCAGGCGGAACATAAATTCAAGAAACAGCTTCTGCAAAAGATGAAAGGAACTCACCACGATCAGGGGCATAATCAGGATGTGAAATAAATTTGAGTTTACTGGATTTTAAATTGTTCCGGAACACGAATTGGCGAAATAGTAATATCTTTCGTTCCATTCTTCAGTATGTGAAATTCAACTCTTCGATTGTATTGCTGCGACATTTCAGATTTATTACTTGATATAGGCTTAGAATCCGATTCTCCACGCACAGTTATATTTTTTGCCTGAACACCTCTCTTTACTAGCATATTTTTAATATTTGCTGCTCTTTGTTCAGAAATAAATTGTTTATATACGGCTTCACCCTGCGAATCAGAATGACCTACTATTTCAATCTCACAAGTTGGATTGTTTTTTAAATAAGTTGCCAGCAAATTTAAGTTGGTGGTCTCTTTAGGGTCAAAATAGTCAATATTGTAAAGAATATCGTGAACTTTAATGCTACCATTCATTTCTGATGAGCCATAACTATTATTTGCTCTGAATTTACTATTGAGCTTTGCAAAATCAGGTACAACAATTGGCTGAATAAATAATTTATCACAATTTTCAATAATCGAGAATTCAGCCCTACGGTTATATTGGCGAGTTTTTGGCAATAATTCTTTCGCAATTAATACATCTGAGCTATGTCCTTTTGCAATAATATTATTTTTTAATGCTCCTTTATCTGCAAGGTATTTTTTTATAAAATCGGCACGCTTCTCTGAAACAACTTGCTTGTAAAAATCATCACCTTGAGCATCAGAATGTCCATCAATTTGTATTTTACAATTTTTATTGTTAACCAAATAATTTGCCAGCTTATCAAGATTTTCCCTAAACGCTTTCGGTTTCAAGCAATCGAAATCATAAAATATGTTTGATATCACGGTACTCCCTTCAGGAGCAGTTGACACGTTCTCATTCTTTGTCTGCTTTGTATCTGATATATTTTTATTTTCAAGTTTATCTTTTTGTTTTTGCTTATTTCCATCTGTTAGACGTTGATTGTTTTGTTTATTTGTTTCAGCCTTATTTCCGTTCTGTTTTCCTTCCTTATTTGTATTGTCTTTATTATTTTTGTTAATATCTGATTTTTCATTTTTATTATTTTGTTTATTATTTTCGGCTATTAAACTTTGTTTGTCTTTTTGTTTATTTGCCGCCTTATTATCATTTTGTTTTCCTTTGTTATTTGTATCTGTTTTAGAGTGTGCGTGGTTATCTTGCTTTTCGGTTTTGCTGTTGTTTTTATCTGATGTTAAATTTTTATTTTCAGCAATTAATTGGGTTTCATTTTTCTTAGTAGTATCAATGCCAACAATATTTTTATTTACGTCTGCAAGAAGTTCTCTTTTTTTGAAATTATTTTCAGCTACTAGCCTTAATGAGTCCCTGTTTTTAAATGCGGCAAGATTGATATTTCTTTTTTTACTTAAATTAGGTACATTTTTTTCGTAATCATAAATAATATCGGTTTGCGCAACTGCATCTGATTTATCGGTAGATGGAATCATTTCCACATTAATCGTTAGAGTAGATGGAGTATAAATTTCCGGCAAGGATATACGTTGAGCATACTCTTTGTATCCTTCGGCTTGATAGGAAATATAATAGGTACCTGAGGTAGAATTGAATGTATATTCACCGGTTTCATTATTTACCTTAATGTTTTTAATTGTGTCTTTGCGAGCTGAATCAATAGCAAAAATGTTATATTTTTCAGGCATTTTACTATCTCCTATCTTGAAAACTACGGTTCCCTTAATGTCAAATGAAGGTTTTGTCGGCTTTTCATTATTAATCGCTAATACGTAAGAATTATTTTTATCTTCCTTCCCTGAATAATCTTCTCTAATATCAGTGCGAGTTAAAGGTGTATATGTAAGTTGATTGTTCACTTTATTTATATAAACAAAATCATTATTTACGGTATTTATAGAATATCCTGCATTTAGTGGATTCGTCCATTTTCCATCACTTCCAAGTGTGCTAGAAAAAATATCAAAACCGCCAATACCCTTATGCCCTTTTGAACTAAAGAACAAGGTCTTTCCATCGGGTAAAATTGTGGGAGTTTCCTCATCATCGCTTGTATTAATGGTTGCTCCAAGGTTTTCAGCTTTGCCCCATTCTCCATTATCTTTAAGCATGGATTTATATATGTCAAGTCCGCCAAATCCGCCACTTCTTGCACTAGTAAAATACATGATTTTCCCATCAACAGAGAGACTTGCATGTGTTTCCCATTTGTGTGTATTAATGTCGCCTTTAACTTTTTCAATAGGCGACCATTTTCCATTTTCTAGTTTACTTTCGTAGATATTGCCATTGTCATTATCGTCTTCAACTAATAAGAGTGTTTTCCCATCAGGGGAAAGGCAAACAGGAACAACTTGATATTTTGGTTTCAACTGTGAAATAATATTTACAGGTTTATTCCACTGACCGTCTGCTGCCCTTGTTGTGTAATATATATCATCTGTTTTGTAGTATTGAAAATCGAAATTAAGTGTGTTAACTTCTTGGGGAAATTGATTATTTTGTCCCATAGAGAAAACCATGAAAGAACCATCATTGCTTACAATTGGGCATGATTCAGAGGATGTTGCTTTAATAAAAGCCTTATCAATAGCTTCAGATTTTTTTGCTGAATCGGATTTGTTACCTTGATTTAACATAGCAATTTCATTGCCCTTCATGGTATCTGCAAATTGATCAATTTTCACCGATTCAAGGTTAATAGGCACTTGAATCAGCTTCTTCGCATATTCACATGCGTCAATTTCTTTCATTGTATTGCTGCGTTCTTTCTTATCTTTAGGGTTCAATTGCGAAAGATATGTTTGATATGTTGCAATAGCCTTATCGAACTCTTTATCAAGCCTGTATGCAAATGCAAGGTAAAATAATGAATAAACAGGTGCTTTTGTCTCTTTATATTTGCCTTCCTTGTAATTTGGATCAATATTTTTTGAAGCAACTTCTAAATATGGAATAGCTTTTGTTTTGTCCTTATCCTTAATCGATTGAATATAACACAACCCTACAAGATAATTGATATTTGAATTTGAATTATCTGTTTTCAATAATTCCAAATACAGCTTTAAGGCTTTGCCGTACTCATCAAAAAGAAAATAATAATCAGCATCACTAAACTTATCTTTGAAGTCAGAAGTCTGTGAGTACAAACGATTACCTCCAATCAATACGACTATCAATATTATAAATAAATATTTCAATCCAGTTGTCTCATTACTTGCGTTAATTTTTACAAAAATATATTATAGAATGCTAAAAAACAATACCAATGCAAATATAATACGATATAATTCAAGTAATACTTATGCTATCTTATTCATTTATAAAAAGTTGATTTCTATTTCTTATTAAAAAAAACTTAAAATGTTTAGTTTTTCAAACTATATATTAAATTTGGCAAATATTCTCTGATATTTATTTTATGAATAATACGTTGTCATTTAGAGTTTGCTCAGTTAATATATCTCTTGAAAAAGGCACGATTAAAAAACCGGTTAAACAAATACAAATAAACCAATCAGGTGTTTTAGGAGATGCTCATGCAGGCGATTGGCACAGACAAGTGAGCCTTTTGGGGATTGAGAGTATGGCAAAAAGTTCAAAACTTTCAGGTCGAGAAATTCAATTTGGTGAATTTGCAGAAAACATTACTACAGAAGGGCTTGAACTATATCATGCCACAATAGGCGATAAATTTAAAATAGGTACAGTTGAACTTGAAATAACCCAGATTGGCAAAGAATGTCATGGGAATACCTGCGCAATTTTTAAAGAAATAGGTAGTTGTGTGATGCCAAAAGAGGGTATTTTTTGTAAAGTACTACAAGGAGGAACCATAAACCCCGGAGATGTTATAGAATATTGCCCTACGTATTTTAGGATTGGGGTTATTACACTTAGCGACAGGGCAAGTAGAGGAGAATATGAAGATAAAAGTGGTCCAAGGCTCAAAGAATTATGCGAAAACCATTTTAATCATTTGGGTTGGAATTACAAATTTTTTCAATATTTAATTCCTGATGATGTCTTACTTTTAAAAGATTTACTTAAGAAATTTATTTCTGAGAATTATGATTTTATTTTCACAACAGGGGGAACAGGTGTTGGGAAAAAAGATATTTCTGTGGACGTTGTAAAATCAATGAATTTCAAAGAAATCCCTGGTATTATGGATGCCGTGAGAATGAAATTCGGTTTGCAAAATGCAAATGCACTATTGAGCAGAAGTGTTGCCGGAATAATAGAAAATACAGTGATATATACTTTGCCGGGTAGCGTGAAAGCTGTTGAAGAATATATGAGTGAACTAATTATTTCATTGGAGCATCTTGTATATATGATAAAAGGTATTGACAAGCATCATAAATAAAATCAGATGGAATCGGAAATAAAAGAGGAATTAAAAAAATGGATTGTTGCTTTTACGAACAACATCGTGCTATTTTCTTTAACGTTTTTTATTGCTTTTTTAACATTTAATATTGCCATTATTCTGACTTCAAAAATGCTTGGCATTGAAGTGAATCTTTCAAATTATACAGTTCAGGCTGGAGCAATTGGAGCGAATGTTTCTCATGTTTTTATGATTTTTTTATCCGGTCCAATTGCATTAATTTGTTTGGGCATTTTTTTCTATACTTTTTTTACTCGATTTAAAAAGAAAAAAGGCATTTGGAAAATTCTATTTCTTTGGGGCTATCTAAACGCATTTAATATGCTGCTTGGAAATTTTGTTATTGGGCTTTTAACTGATAGCGGATTTGGCGAAATAGCATGGAGACTTCATTTTTCAGATTTTTCAAAAATATTTTCGATATTTTTATCTTTAATATTAATTGTTGTTATAGGAAATGCAAATGCAAAATATTTCTACACAACCACCTTTTCAAGATCATTTATTGAATCACGAAAAAAAAGATTGACTTTCCTTTTACTATGTATAATAGTCCCTTTCCTCATTGGAATTTCCATTTTTTCATTAATTAACTTTTCATCTGAAAATTCATTTTACCAACGAACGGCATTTCTTTCTATGGGATTGATGTTGCTGCCTGCATTACGAAATAATATTACGTTCAGTAATGTTCGTATCATTAAAGAACATATTGCGCCTACAATTGTATGGGGATGGGCTATTATTCTTGTGATTCTTGCCATTTTATACAGAACAATTTTAGGTCTTGGATTTTCTATTTAGTGTTTGCAAGAAAACATAATGTCAGATAAATTGTATTTTATATTCCGTGTTAGTTTTTTTTTGACAAAAACAAAAAAATAGCTAATTTTGAACTCGTTAACTATAAACAAATTTACATATGATGGTAAAAATTGGAATTATTGTAACATTGCTGGCACTGCTGTTCTCCTTGAATATGGTTGCTCAAGAAAGCTTTATAAGGGTAAAAGGGAACATGCTTAACCTTAGCAAACAGCCAGTCAAAGATGGAATGGTAACAATAACCGTTGATAATAATAAATTGAAAACAGTTGTTACAAACAGGAAGGGTGAATTCAATTTTGAACTACAACATAGTAAAACATATATTCTGGAAGCTACAAAAAAAGGATTTGTTACGAAAAAAATAAAATTTTCAACAAAAGTGCCTCAAAAGGATGTAAAGGGATTTATGTGGGAATATGATCTAAATATCCAGCTTTTTGAAATGATAGAAGGTCTTGATATCTCTGTATTAAAAGATCCTGTTGCCTCAGTCCAATATTCTCCGGCAGATGAAGATTTTGATTATGACGATCAGTACACTGAAAAGATGAATAAAAAAATCGATGAGATTTTAAAGCAACTGGAATTTTTAAAGAAACAAAAATATCAGAAACAAGTTGAAGTTGCTGAAAACCTCTATAATTCAGGCAACCTTGAAGATTCCTGGCTTGCATTCACACACGCACAAGAATTGCAACCAAAAGAAAAAGAACCAAAGAAAAAAATAAATGAAATTAAAAAAGAATTATTGGCAAATTCCAACGAAGCAAAAGCATTTCGAGCAGCCGTTGTGAAAGCAGACAATATGTTCAGTTCAAAGCATTATACAGATGCAATTAACGCATTTGAAATAGCTTTACTTTTTAAACCTGATGATAAATATTGCGGAGATAAATTAACAGAAATCGACAAATTGTTAGCTTCAGGCGTGAAAGAGGCAGTAGCAGACGTTACTGCAAGTAATGTGACTACTACTGTTAAAAACTCAGCTCCAATTTCAAAAATAGATGTTCCTGTTACAACAGACAATATCCTACGTGAAAATGCTATGCAGGAAATAAAATTAAAAAGAAGGATCGATTCATGTATAAATGTGCTACATGCACGTGAAAAAGTCGGCGATAAAAAGGGAGTTGCCTCAACCTTAAATAAAATTGCAGAATTGTATATGTCAATGGGTGATTTTGAATCTGCCAACGAATATTACGACAAAGCACTTCGTATAAATCAAGAACTCGGCGATAAGGTAGCAATTTCAAAAACCTTGAATAATTTGGGAGTAATGAATGATAATGCATCAAGTCCTGATAAGGCTTTAGCTTATTTTCAAACCTCATTGGAGGTAAAAAGAGATTTAAAAGATAATGAAGGTATGTCGAAAATTTATTATCGAATGGCTAAAGTATATCAGAAAAAACGTGAATTAAAGAAAGCTATTGAGTTTTTTGAAAAATCCCTTACAATTGATGCTGAATTGAAGAAAGATAAAGAAGTTGCTGCATCGTACCTTATTATAGGAAACTGCTATTTTGAAATGAGGAAACTTGATCAGGCTGAGGAGTATTACAACAAAGCGAATACAGCTTTTGAAAACTTAAAACTCAAAAAAGAAATCTCAATTGCTTTAAATAACTTAGGAAATGTTTATTTTGAACAGAAAAACTATGATAAGGCACTTACATTTTACAACAGATCTGTAACTCAAAAAGAAGCTTTAGGATATAAGGCAGGATATGCTTTATCCATGCACAATATCGGAAATATTTATAAAATAAAAGGTGAGATGGAAAAAGCAATTGGCTATTATAATAAGAGTCTTTTGAGAGCAAAAGTTGTGAATGATAATGTTGTAATAGCAAGAGATTATTTCGCTTTTAACGAAGTTCATGCTGCATTGAAAAATCATGAAAAAGCATTAGAATATTTCAAATTATTTTCTAGTATAAGCCAGATTGTACCAGGGGCAGATATCCCCGGGCAAATGATTGAAAATATGATAAAATATGAAGGTGATGCCATCTCGAAAGATTCTGAAATGTCAATATTAAAAAGTGAACTTGTAAAACAGAAATTGTTTAGTCAGGCAATCGCATTAAAAAACGAAGCTGCAAACGCTGATATGGAAATGATGGAAGCCCAAATGAAACAACAGCACATCATGCAAATTACTTTTATTGGAGGATTCCTTGCTATTCTTTTATTTTTAATTTTTATTCTATTAAATTACAGAAAACTAAAAAAAGCTTATCTGATTATTTCAGAACATGAAAAATTAATTGAATCACAAAAGCAGGAAATTGAGACACAGCGTGACTTTGTTATCAAACAGGGCGATAGAATTGCAACACAAAATGTAAGAATTAAAGATCAGCGAGATGTAGCAGTACGTCAAACAAAAGAAATCACAGACAGCGTAAATTATGCAAAATATATACAGACAGCTCTTCTTTTACCCGACGACGAAGTAATGGCTGCATTGCCGGAACATTTTGTACTATTTAAACCCAAGAAAGTTGTAAGTGGCGATTTTTACTGGATAAAAAATGTGAAATTCACAAATGCAAATAACAAACAAAAGAATTTTTTTATCGTTGTAGCCGCCGATTGCACAGGTCCGGGTGTACCAGGTGCGGTAATGAGTATGCTCGGTGTTTCTTTACTCAATGAAGTATTAAATAAAATTGTTGAAACGCAGACATTTGCATTGCTTCAAACAAATTACATCATGAATATGCTACGCGAGAAATTCATCAAATCATTGCATCTTAAAGGGAAAGAAGGCGAAACTAAAGATGGGATGGATTTAGCAATTTGCATTTTTGATTACGACGATAAAGTACTTCAATACACAGGAGCAAATCATCCATTATATATTGTTCGTAAACCATCCGTTATGAACCCTGAATTTGCAATTGAAGAGGTTAAGGCAGATAAAATTCCAATCGGGATGTTTGAAGAAGAGGTTCGCTCGTTTTCTAAAACTAATCTTCAAATGTCGAAAGGTGATTCATTTTATATCTTTTCTGATGGATACTACGATCAGTTTGGTGGTCCAAAAGGAAAGAAATTTATGCTAAAACATTTCAAAGAACTCATTGTAAGCATTCAAGGTCATACACTCGATGAACAAAAAATAATCATCAACCAAGCTTTTGAAGAGTGGAAGGGCGATAACGAACAAGTTGACGATGTTTTAGTGGTTGGTATGAAAGTTTAAAAATATCCGGCTTCGGCCGGTTTTTTTTATTACAAAATTTATTTTTGTGCTTGAGAATTGTATCGTTTGCCCAAGAAAATGTGGCATAAATAGGGATAAAATTGCAGGCTATTGCAAGGCATCAAATCAATTGAAAATAAACTTGACGCAACTACATTTTGGGGAAGAACCTGTTTTTTCAGGAATCAATGGAAGTGGTACTATTTTTTTCTCACACTGCAATTTATCATGCGTCTTTTGCCAAAACTATAAAATCAGTCAACTAGGGTATGGCAAAAATATAACTACAAAAAATCTGGTTGAAATAATGATTGAGCTTCAAAGCAAAAAAGCTCACAATATTAATTTAGTCACACCCACCCATTTTTCGTTACAAATTATAGAGGCTTTACAGATTGCCAAAAAGGAAGGTTTAACAATTCCGGTTATTTGGAACAGCAATGCTTATGAAGAAGTTACCACACTGAAAAAACTCTATGGATTAGTAGATATTTATTTGCCGGATTTAAAATATTTTGATTCGTCAAATTCTAAAAAATACTCTGGTGCAGCAGATTACCCAAATAAAGCACATGCTGCAATTAAAGAAATGTTTTGGCAAGTAGGTAACATCCAACTAAAAAACAATCTGGCACAGCGAGGCGTGATGATTCGGTTGCTTGTTCTACCAAACAATATTAGTGGTATTGAAAAAACATTTGAATGGATTAGTCGAAATTTTGGTACAGAAATCTATATAAGCCTGATGTCACAATACTACCCAACATATAAAGCCGATTCATTTAATGAATTATCAAAAGGTCTCACCAAAAAAGAACATGAATTTGCAACTGCTCAATTTAATAATTTTGGTTTTCAAAATGGCTATATTCAAGACATCTCATGCAATGATGAATGGACACCAGATTTTGTACAAAATGCGCTGTAGCCCGGGATTAATTCTGAGACAATAGTAAGATGTTGGCTGACCTGAACAAACATTTAAAAATTATTTATCTGTAAATGAATCCATTAAATCAATTATATATTTTTTTTTCACATTACATAATATATAAGAAAGAGTATCGTTTATTGAAATTGAAATTTTATTTTTGCACGTCAAATCAAAATTAGAAAATTAAACTATACATTATGAATGGATTTGTTGATATAAAGGAATTAAATGCGAGAATACAGCAGGAAAGTGCCTTTGTTGACATGGTTTCTATGGAGATGAACAAAGTCATTGTAGGGCAAAAACAACTCGTAGAAAGCCTGCTTATCGGGTTATTATCAAACGGGCATATTTTACTTGAGGGTGTCCCCGGACTGGCAAAAACACTTGCCATAAACACACTTGCAAGCACTATTGATGCAAAATTTAGTCGTTTGCAATTTACACCTGATCTTCTTCCTGCCGACCTTATTGGTACTATGATCTACAGCCAGCGAGAAGAAAAATTCACAGTAAAAAAAGGACCTATTTTCGCTAATTTTATTTTGGCAGATGAAATTAACCGTGCTCCTGCAAAAGTACAGAGTGCATTGCTCGAAGCGATGCAAGAACGGCAGGTTACCATTGGTGCTGAAACATTTAAGCTAGAAGAACCATTTCTTGTGTTAGCCACGCAAAACCCAATTGAACAAGAAGGGACCTATCCGTTACCTGAAGCTCAAATTGACCGTTTCATGCTGAAAGTAGTGATTGATTATCCAAAAAAGGAAGAAGAAACTTTAATCATCAGACAAAATCTTGCAAAATCTTTTCCAAGGTCAAACACTATATTAAAACCATCCGATATAATTAAAGCTCGCGATGTTGTAAAAGATGTGTATATGGACGAAAAAATTGAAAGATATATCGTCGATATTGTATTTGCCACTCGTTATCCATCAGAATATAAATTAGATAAATATAAAACGCTGATAAGCTATGGAGGTTCACCACGTGCAAGTATTAATCTGGCATTAGCTTCAAAAGCATTCGCATTTATTAAGCGCAGAGGATATGTGGTTCCTGAAGATGTTAGAGCCATTTCTCATGAAGTATTGCGCCATAGAATCGGGCTTACATATGAGGCTGAAGCTGAAAATATCACCTCTGAAGATATTATTAGCGAAATTTTAAATACTGTTGAAGTTCCTTAACCATTCAGTAGAGCTTAGTCTGTCATTGAGTGCAGTCTAAATGACCAATTAAACAATGGTCAGCACCAATAAATATTAATTTTAACAGTAAGTGGAAGCATCGGAACTCATAAAAAAAGTAAGAAAAATCGAAATCAAGACACGAGGTCTTTCGAAACAAGTCTTTGCCGGCGAATATCATAGCGCATTCAAAGGACGAGGAATGTCGTTTAGTGAAGTACGCGAATACCAGTATGGCGATGACATCCGAAGCATTGATTGGAATGTTACTGCCAGATTTAATCATCCATACATTAAAATATTTGAAGAAGAACGTGAACTTACCGTAATGCTTTTGATAGATATCAGTGGCTCTGGAGAATTTGGAACAACTACCCGTCTTAAAATGGATCACATTACTGAAATTGCTGCCGTACTTTCTTTTTCTGCAATTCAGAATAATGATAAAATCGGGGTAATTTTTTTTACCGATAAAGTAGAAAAGTTTATCCCTCCAAAGAAAGGTAGAAGCCATATACTTCGAATCATCAGAGAACTGATTGACTTTGTGCCACAACACAGAGAAACAAACATTTCAGAACCTTTACGCTATTTAACAAATGCAATTAAAAAAAGATGCACCGCTTTTGTGATTTCCGATTTTATTGATACCGGATTTGAAGATGCAATGAAGATTGCGAACAACAAGCACGATATAGTCGCACTTAAAATATACGATAAACGCGAAAGTGAAATGCCTGACATTGGTTTTGTAAAAATGAAAGATGCAGAATCCGGTAAATATATTTGGGTTGATACATCAAGTAAAAATGTACGTAATACATATGCAGAATGGTGGAAAGAAAATGATAAAATGTATAACAAAATCATGAATAAAGCAGGTGTTGACAAAACAGTCATAAGAACAGATGAAGATTATGTCGCCCCATTAATGAATTTATTTAAACAGAGGTAGAGAGATTATTTCAAATATAAAATTTTAAAATGAGATTAAACGTCAGATATATTTTTATTACATTGTTTCTTTTGCTGTCTGTAACGTTGTTTTCGCAAGGTGTTTCATTTAAAGCTACACTCGATTCTACAAAAATTGTTATTGGAGATCAGGTAAAACTTACTTTAACTGCAAAATTTGGGAAAGGCTATCAGGTATTTTTTCCTGACTTAAAAGGCAATCTGACTGAAAAAGTAGAGGTAGTTGATGATCTTGGAACTGATACAATCAAGGCTGAAGGAGGGTATCTTATTTTGCACAGAAAATTTTTAATTTCAAGTTTTGATAGCGGATATTATATTATTCCGGCAATAAAATTAGGATATAAAAATGGCGGTAAAATGGATACAGTTTCTTCTAATGAACTGGAATTAGAAGTATTCACAATCCCCATAGATACAACCAAACAAGCCATTTGCGACATCAAACAGCAACTTGACACACCATTTACATTTAAAGAGTTTTTTCAGCGTTTTTATCCTTTTTTTATTGCAGGCTTTATTCTTGCTCTGCTTGCTTTTGTGGGATGGGTTTTATATAAACGATATAAGAAAAAAGAACCCATAATTAAGAAAAGTTTAAAACCAAAAGAACCGGCTCATATCATTGCATATAGGGAGTTAGAGCGTATAAAAAATGAAAAGCTTTGGCAGAAAAATTTTGTAAAAGAATATCATTCGCAACTCACAGAAACATTACGTATATATATTGAAGGAAGATTCGAAATTAGCGCAATGGAGCAAACTACTGATGAAATTTTACAATCGTTCTCAAATGCCGGTTCTATTGAAAGTAAAAACTTTGAGATACTAAAACAAATATTGACACTAGCGGATTATGTAAAATTTGCAAAGTCAGAGCCCTTGCCAGATGAAAATGACATGAGTCTTAAAAATGCTTTTTATTTTATTGATAACACAATGGTGAAAATCACAAAAGACGAGTCAAAACAAGCAATAGATAATACTAAAGAGCAGATTCAAAAATGAATAATATTGAGTTCGCACATCCTGGTTTTTTTTACCTGTTATTGGTTCTAATACCAATGATTGGCTGGTATATATGGAAACAAAGCGATTATCAGGCAACCATTAAAATGTCAACCATTGCAGGATTTGCAAAAGCTCCAAAAACATATAAACATTATTTACGACATGTTTTATTTGCATTCAGGGTACTTACAATATCGTTACTTATTGTAGCACTTGCAAGACCTCAATCAACAAACAGCTGGCAAAATGTTACAACCGATGGTATTGATATTGTTCTTACAATGGATATTTCAAGTAGTATGCTTGCAGAAGATTTTAAACCCAACCGCATGGAAGCATCAAAAGATGTTGCGATGGAATTTATTAAGGCAAGACCAAACGATAGAATAGGATTAGTAGTTTTTAGCGGTGAAAGTTTCACTCAATGTCCACTTACTATTGACCACACCGTGCTACTAAATCTATTTAAAAATATTAAAAGTGGAATGATCGAAGATGGAACAGCAGTTGGATCCGGTTTGGCAAATGCAATAACACGAATAAAAGATAGTGAGGCAAAAAGTAAAGTAATTATTTTGCTTACTGATGGAGTGAATAATATGGGAGAGATTGCACCCGTTACAGCAGCTGAAATTGCAAAAACATTTGGTATAAGGGTTTATACGATTGGTGTTGGTACAAAAGGAATGGCACCTTACCCGATGAAAACCCCATGGGGAACAACACAATACCAAAATATGGAGGTAGAAATTGATGAACAAGTGCTGAAAGATATTGCAGGACTTACTGACGGTAAATACTTTCGTGCAACCAATAATAAAACATTAAAAGAAATTTATCATGAAATTGACAGTATGGAAAAAGCAAAAATAAATGTCACAAATTTCAGCAAACGTAAAGAGGAATTTTTTATTTGGGCAATGATTGCAGGGGTGCTGCTTTTTCTTGAAATTATTTTAAAAAATACAATATTAAAAAATGTGCCGTAAGTTAAATATAGGATTGTACTTAGCTTTCAAATAAAATCATCAATCGTTCAGTGCAATATGCACAATGTACAAATTGTAATAAACTAAAAAATGTTTCGGTTCGCAAATACATATATTTTATACATACTAATTGCAATTCCATTCCTTTTTGGGATATACCTGTTGGCTATTTATCTAAAGAAAAAATCATTAAAGAAATTTGGAGATTTGGGCATTGTAAAACAGTTGATACCTGATTTTTCAAGAGTAAGACCATTAATAAAATTTCTATTTGCAGCTTTTGCCTTAACTTGTATTATTTTAGCATTAGCTCAACCTCAGTTTGGATCAAAACTCGAAAATGTGAAGCGCGAAGGTATTGAAATAATGGTGGCATTAGATGTGTCAAATAGTATGCTTGCTGAAGATATTAAACCGAACAGATTGGAAGCATCAAAACGAGCCATTTCAAAGCTTACGGAAAAATTAAAAAACGACAAAATTGGATTAATTGTTTTTGCAGGTGATGCGTACACTCAACTACCAATTACTACCGATTATGGAGCAGCAAAAATGTTTTTAAGTACTGTGCATACAAACTTTATTGCTAAACAGGGAACCAATATTTCATCAGCAATAAAACTTGCAGAAGAATCATTTTCTAAGGAAAAAAATAAAAGTAAAGTAATGATCATTATTTCTGATGGAGAAGATCACGAAGACGATGCTGTGAAGGCTGCCACCGAAGCATCGCAAAAAGGAATTGTAATTCATACCATCGGGATGGGATTACCACAAGGATCACCAATTCCGATTTCAGAAAATCAATTGTCCGATTTTAAAAAAGATAATTCAGGCGGAATTGTTGTATCGAAGTTAAATGATGTGATGTTGCAACAAATATCGTCAGCCGCAAACGGGATGTATGTACGTGCAAATAATTCCAGCACCGGGCTTGATAAAATATATGATGAAATAAATAAAATGACAAAAGAACTTATTGAATCAAAGACCTATTCTGATTATGATGAAAAATATCAATACCTCGTCGGTCTTGCTCTTCTCTTGCTATTGCTTGATTTTATTATTATCGAACGTAAAAATAGAATATTAAGCAAAGTAAATTTATTCAAAACACAAATGTTTAATAAACAAAAAAAATAGAGCAATGCGTAGATGTTACCTATATTTTATCATTACTTGCTGCATATTTTTTAGCTCCAAACTACAGTCATTTTCTCAAAGTGAAAAACATTATATACGTGATGGGAACAAACAATTTCGCAATGCCACCATTGACCCCAAAAAAGTAGATTCGTTAAAATATAAATCTGCGGAACAGGCATATAAAAATGCACTCGATGAAAAACCTGACAGTTACGAGGCCACATACAATCTGGGAAATGCGTATTACAGACAAAAAAAATTTAAAGATGCAATAACCCAATATAAAATTGCAGCAAATAAAAATATGCCCAAGAAAGAACAAGCTTGGAATTATCACAATATGGGAAATACATTAATGCAATCAGGACAGTTACAAGAATGTATTGAATCCTATAAAAATGCACTGAAAAATAATCCGCACGATAAAGAGACAAAATACAATTTGGCATATGCGCAATACATGTTGAAAAAGCAGCAACAACAACAAAAGAAAGATCAGAAAAACGATAAAAATAAAGATCAGGATAAAGACAAACAAGACAAACAAGATAAAAAAGATCAACAGCAAAATCAAGACAAACAAGATCAGCAGCAAGATCAAAAACAAGCACAAAAGAAAGATCAGATTTCGAAAGAAGATGCCCAGCGCATGTTAGAAGCGATGCAAAATGATGAAAAGAAAACACAGGAAAAAGTAAAGAAACAACAGGTAAAAACGCAGCGTGTTAGAATTGAAAAAGATTGGTAGCAAATTATGAATTAATGTACATTGAGCGCAGTCAAAATGCACGAATGGTTGATTGATAACTATATA
>JAVHQG010000173.1:0-3628 GCA_036171035.1 Bacteroidales bacterium | reverse complement strand
AACTATATAGTGACTTAACAACTTTTTCATAAAATCTCACAATTTTGATTGAAAAATATCGGCTGATGATTATTTTTATAAACAAATTTTGATGATGGTGATGATTCTTCTAAGAGCTGTATTTTTTTGTTTGCTCGTACTGTTGCAAGTAGGTCAGATATTTTCACAAAATAAATATCCAAAAAATTATTTTGTTTCACCTGTTAAACATTCGTTAACCGTATTGTCCAATTTTGGAGACATTCGTTCAAATCATTTTCACACAGGGTTAGATATTCGTACCGGTGATGGAAACAAGTTATACGCCGCTGCCGATGGATATGTCTCACGGATAAAAGTTTCACCTGTTGGATATGGTAAAGCTATTTATATCACACATCCTAATGGATATACTACTGTTTATGCACATTTAAAATCTTACAGCGACAAAATTGATGGATTTGTAAAGCGTAAGCAATATCTTGCACAGGATTATGCTGTAGAGTTTTTTCCCGATTCAGGTGAAATTGAAATTTGCAAAAATGAAATTATTGGGCTTTCCGGAAATACCGGTATGTCGTTAGGTGCCCATTTACATTTTGAAATTCGTGATACAAAATCAGAGCATATAATCAATCCATTGTTGTTTTATGACTTAAAAGATGAGGCTGCACCTGTGATTGCGAAACTTCACATATATCCGATTGATAATAAAAGTTCTGTAAATGGGCTGCATTCTAGGCTAAGTTTTGATGTGAAGGCAGTTGGTAAAAAAGGTGGTAAAGTGCAACTTAAAAAAGCGGAGAAACTAACATTAGCCGGTCGCATTGGCTTTGGGATTGAGGCATACGACAGAGATGATGATTCAAAAGATCGTTCTAATATTTATGGTATTGATATTAAAATTGATACTATAAGCCTTTATTCATGCAGGTTTGAAGAGTTTTCGTTTGATGATAAAAGGAATGTAAATAGTTACATAGACTTTAAAGAATATGCAACACATTATAAGAATATCCAGCGTTGCTTTGTTGCTCCAAACAATAAAACACCAATATATAGTAATCTTCAGAATCAAGGTATTTATGATTTTAATGATGGAGGAATTCATAATATTTCTATCTCTGTTTTAGATGTAAATAATAATAGTACTTGCCTTGAATTTAAAGCACTTGGTTCAATATCTGAAAAAGAGTATAAAGAAGAAAAAAACGAATACTCGAAAGTGATGCCTTATGAAGATGTGAATTATTTTGTGAGAGATGATATTATGATTTCATTTCCGGAGGATATTTTTTATGATACAGTTTATTTTGATTATCAGAGAATAGAAGCTAAAAAGCTCTATTATTCTGCAATTCATGCGATTCGTAATAAATTCACACCCATCAATAAAAAGATGATTGTTTCAATTAAGACAGATAGTATTCCCAAAAAGTTATTAAGTAAAACCATCATTGCATCTATTTCGAAAAGCGGCGCATTAACTTCTATTGGTGGTCAGATAGCAGATAATTTTTTGACCGCTGAAACTTTTGATTTTGGAAATTTTGCAATTGTTGCAGATACCATTCCTCCAGAAATTATTTCACTGAATATTGTTCCGTGGGAAGACTTGACGTTGGGGAAAACCATTCGATTTAAAATCACAGATGTACTCTCCGGAGTTAAGAAATTTTCGGGGTTTATTGACGGTCGCTGGATGCTTTTTGAATATGATAAAAAAACAGATTTAGCAATATTTTCTTTCAACGATTTTCCTATCACTGGAGATGAACATAATGTGGAAATGATTGTTGAAGATGAGAAGGGAAACAAAACTTCTTTTTGTTGTCCGTTTTATAGATAAAAAAAATACCGCTTCAATTTTTCGAAGCAGCATTTTTTCTGTGTTATAGTAACTATTTTTTTACCAATCAGTTGAATATTTATTATCGAAAATTTTAGTTGTTCCTTTTTCTCCGGTAGCTTTGTTTCTCCAGTTGATGCTACCATTTACTGCGGATGACTGATTGTTTGAAGAATATTTTGCTTTTTCCAACCGTTGCATACATTGCAGGGTAAGTTCATGATCGCCTTTGCCTTCAAACTCCTTGTTTACATCGTTGAAAATAATTGGAGGTGCTCCCTGAACATCCAAAATAACTTTTTCAATAATTAAAGGTGTTGCATATTTTGAAACAAAAGTTAATTCGCATTTAGCCTGTGAAATGGCGTTCCCATCGTTTTGAAGGGTTGTTATATTGATGTCATTTTTCAGAAAAATATCTACTTTGTTTTTGTTAATATCAAAATTGAATTTATTGCTGATTTTATTTCCGTTAAACGTGAAATTAACTTCTATCGCATTCATTGCGTCATCATAGCAGTTGCCATATTTATATTGAATGGTCCAGTTTGATTTGTCGCTGGTAATATTTGTAGTTTGTGCACATTTGCTGTAAGAACTAACTTGTGGTTTTTGCATTGTCCACACAATCCGTTCACCAAGTTTTGTGGTAAAAATTATTTCTCCAAGATCATTTTTTACAGGAACAAGCGAAACAGATTTTAACATGGTATTATATTTTGCAATAGCTCCTTCTGCCTTTGTTTGTCGGTTGTCTTTAAATGATTTCATCATTGCTTGAAGTTCTGCAATGTTTGTAATCATTTCTTCAATTGATTCAAGTGTTTCAGCAGCTGCTACAATGTTATCAAGTTTTTCAGTGAGTTCACGGTCAATTTTTTGAAATTCCATAATTATTTTACGAAGCTCTATTTCAGGAAAAGGATATTTTATGTGATAATTAACAGCTTCTGCACCGTTTGATTTATTCTTAGTTTTTTCCCACCAGAATTCTTCTGCTTTTGATAGAGATATTCCTTTTAATGAAGGAATATCTGCTGTTTCAGTTTTAACATTTGCATTATATGTTTCAAAATATGAAGCCATATTTTTGCCATTTGATTCTGATTTGTTGAGCTCGCTCGATGATTTTACATATTCTGCAACAGATCGTGCTATGTTTTCTTTTATGCTAATCAGTGCATTGGTTTTTGCTGTCTCCAAATCTTTCCCCGTACCAACCACAATCACATAATCTTTAGCAACGCCACTAACCCATTTAGGTTTTCTTCCGCTGTCTTCAATAACTTTAATCTGTGCAATAAAAGAACCTGCAAACACTAGTGAAATAAGAAGTGTTGAAAATATTTTTTTCATAAAATCAAAATTTTTAATGATTAGATATAATACAAAAATATAAAATAAACTGGAAATTAAAAATCAGTTTCAATAATTATACCAAAATGTGAATCAATCGGTCAAATATTAGTTTGAGGTAACTAATTAGTTTCCAAAAATATAAAAAATAATGACCAAAAATGATTATTCTCCCGATAATAAAAATGTGCAACAAATAATACTACGGCTTGATAAATTACTTGAACAAAACCAGTGGGATAAAAAGCATAAAAAAATAATATCCTTTCACGCTCGAATGGTTAGGCTCAAAGATTATGTTTTTCCATTTTTATTTTTTCCTGAAATTCCACCAGACAATAATGCTTCTGAAAGAGCTATCAGAAATATCAAGGTCAAGCACAAAATATCAGGGCAATTTAAAACTATTCTTGCAGTTCAAAATTTTGCAACGATTTGGAATAG
>JAVHQG010000172.1:0-3640 GCA_036171035.1 Bacteroidales bacterium | reverse complement strand
AGTCCCCTTTAGGGGATTTAGGGGTTAAAAGACTTTTCGGAGTGGACTCAATCATAGATTCATTGAAAATTGTATTCCTACAGGCAAATAAGCGTTAACAGAACATACAGTTTCGTGCAAAAGTAAAAAAATAATGATAAGCATTAGGCGATTAAATAAAAAAAATATATTTTTGCGAAACTTTTATAAATATAATGTCTAACCTATTAATTTATTTATTACATGGCAAAAAAGAATGATATTACGAACATCAATAACATTGATGGTAAATTAGAAGAATTTGAGTTACCAGAAACTTTAGCTCCGGAAATTGATGAAGATATTCAGGAAGAAGAAGTAGAAGATGATAATTTTTCTATTGAACAACTAAAAATGGAAAAAGCTCTTAGAGAAGAAGAACTTGCAAATTTTAACTGGGATGCAATTTCCAAAAAAGACAAGACTTATGCTCCAGATGAGAGAGCAAAATATGAAGCAATGTATGATGCAACACTTTCAACTATTCAAGACAACGAAGTTCTTGATGGGACTGTTGTTGCAATGAATAAACGAGAAGTTGTTATTAACATAGGCTACAAGTCTGAAGGGATTATTAGTTTAAACGAATTCAGGTACAACCCGGATTTGAAACCCGGAGATACGGTTGAAGTACTTGTTGAAACGCAAGAAGATCCAAATGGACAGCTGATTATCTCACACAAGAAAGCAAGAGCAATGCGCTCGTGGGATCGCGTGAATCAAGCAATGGAAAACAATGAAGTTATTAAAGGATATATTAAATGTCGTACGAAAGGTGGTATGATCGTTGATGTTTTTGGAATAGAAGCATTCTTGCCAGGTTCGCAGATTGATGTAAAACCAATTCGCGACTATGATATTTATGTTGATAAAACAATGGAATTCAAAGTTGTTAAAATCAATCAGGAATTCAAAAATGTTGTTGTATCACACAAAGCACTTATTGAAGCTGAATTGGAACAACAGAAAAAAGAGATTATTGCTAAACTAGAAAAAGGACAGATCCTAGAAGGTACAGTTAAAAACATTACTACATATGGTGTATTTATTGACCTTGGAGGTGTTGACGGGTTGATTCATATCACAGATCTTTCTTGGGGCAGGGTATCGCATCCGGAAGAAATCGTAAAACTTGATGAAAAAATAAATGTAGTTATTCTTGATTTTGATGATGCTAAAAAGAGAATTGCATTAGGCTTGAAACAACTTACAAAACATCCATGGGATTCGCTAGATGCTGAACTAAAAGTAGGTGATAGAGTAAGCGGGAAAGTAGTTGTGCTTGCAGATTATGGCGCATTTATTGAAATCACTACCGGTGTTGAAGGTTTAATTCACGTATCAGAAATGTCATGGTCACAGCATTTGCGCAGTGCTCAAGAATTTATAAAAGTTGGAGATATTGTTGAAGCACAGATTCTTACGCTCGACCGAGAAGAAAGAAAAATGTCCCTTGGTATTAAACAGTTGAAAGCCGATCCTTGGGAGAAAATAGAAGAAAGATATTCAATCAGTTCCAAACATTCAGCTATTGTTCGCAACTTTACAAACTTTGGCGTTTTTGTTGAAATTGAAGAAGGTGTTGATGGGCTTATCCATATTTCAGATCTTTCATGGACAAAGAAAATTAAACATCCGGCTGAATTTACTGCAATAGGGGAAAAAGTAGATGTTGTTATTTTAGAAATTGACAAAGATAACCGCAGATTAAGTTTAGGTCACAAACAACTTGAAGAAAATCCATGGGAAGTATTTGAAACACTTTTCACAATTGATTCTATTCACGAAGGAACCATTCTTGAAATTACCGAAAAAGGAGCTATTATTGCACTACCATATGGCGTAGAGGGTTTTGCTACTCCAAAACATCTTGTTAAAGAAGATGGCTCACATGCTAAAGCTGATGAAAAACTTAACTTTAAAGTTATAGAATTCTCTAAAGAAGGTAAGAAAATCTTTGTATCTCACAGTCGGATTCATGAAGATATTAAGAGGTCAGAAGATGTAGAAAAGAGAAAAGGCGACGATAAAGATAAAATGACAACTCAAAAAGCTGTGAAAAATCTTAAAGACAAAATGGAAAAGACTACATTAGGTGACATTTCCGGCTTGGCTGCATTGAAAGATGAAATGGAAAAAAAGGAGAAACAAGATAAACAAGACAAAAAAGAAAAATCTGAAAATAATGGTGAATAATTAAAAATTATTATTATTTTTGATAAATTGTGTTTTTATTTGTTTGAAATTAAATAAAACTTGTAGAAAATGGATTTCAAAGTAACAAAAAAAGAAAAATATACACTAATTGAGATATTAGTTGATAAACTAGATACAAATATCTCTCCTTCGTTAAAGTCGGAGTTAGTGCTTATTTCGGGTAATGGCGAGAATAATATCATTCTTGATTTAACTAAATGCAGATATTGCGATTCTTCCGGCTTAAGTGCAATTCTTGTTGCCAACAGACTTTGTAAAAATGCAAATGGTACATTTGTACTTACCGGCTTGCAAACAGCTGTTGAACGACTGATTACTATATCACAACTTGACACGGTATTGAAAATAACATATACTGCAAATCAGGCTGTTGACTTAATATTAAAAGCTGAAGCTGAAAAGGAAAAGACAGAATAACATATGTCTTTAGTACTGACCATTCTTGGGTGCAGTTCTGCTTTACCTACTTCGAAACGATTTCCGACTGCTCAGATATTAAATGTATCTGAGCAGTTTTATTTAATAGACTGCGGAGAAGGAACTCAAATACAAATCCGTAAGTTTAAAATTCGTATTAATAAGATTAATCATATCTTCATTAGCCATGTTCATGGGGATCATTATTTTGGTTTATTTGGTCTAATATCTACCATGAACTTATTGGATAGAAAATGCGACTTGCATGTTTATGCCCCTCGTGAACTGGAAAAAATATTAAATACACTTTTATATAGTTACGATAAATTAAATTTTACAGTTGTTTTTCACTCAATTAACAGTGCAAAAAACGAAGTAATTTTTGAAAACAGTAAAATCACCGTTGAAACTATTCCCCTAAAACATAGAGTGCCAACAACCGGGTTTATTTTTCGCGAGAAACCCAAACAGTTTAATATTAACCGTGATGCAATTGAAAAATATAATCTATCTATCAAAGAAATTGTAACGGCAAAGCTTGGTAATAATATTCACAGAGAAGACGGCACCGAAATATCGTATATAGATGTTGTTTTACCGCCTACTCCGCCAGCAAGCTATGCTTATTGTTCAGATACATTATATGATGAATCAATTATTCCACTTGTTAAGAATGTTGATATGCTTTACCATGAAGCTACCTATTTGCATAAAATGAAAGATCGTGCGCAACAAACATTCCATACTACAGCATTACAAGCTGGAATGATTGCACAAAAAGCGAATGTAAAAAAATTGATTGTTGGTCATTATTCAGCCAGATATAAAGATGCTGAAGAGATAGCAAACGAAGCCAGAAGCGTATTCCCCGAAACATTTGCGGCTGAAGATGGAAAGATTTTTTCTAGTGATTAGAAGTAAATTTTAGCTAGAACGAACTATTTAGTGTCAGCAAGAAAACGCCAATAATTTCGTTAAACAACCCACA
>JAVHQG010000171.1:0-3662 GCA_036171035.1 Bacteroidales bacterium | reverse complement strand
CAAATAGATAAAAGGCAAAGCTATAAATTTTATATTATTCTATTGTAAAATAAAAAAAGAATTGTATAATTTAAAACGGAACGAAGTTTAGACGAGGTACATTTGTGCTAATTGAATGGCTTTAATATATTATTTAAGTTGGGCTTTTAAAAACGAAACTAGTGCCATCCAATATTCACTGTTTGATTTATTAGCTTTCCAAAGGGCTTTTGAACCGTGCTCCCCTTCGCCTGCCTGTGGTTGAAAAATGGTTTTATCTTTTGTTATGTTAGTGAGTAATTCCTGCAAATACTCAAATTCTTTTTTTGAACAGGCTGCAAACACGGGCTTATCGTATCCTTTCAGTGCATTTTGTACATTTAATACATTCTCAAAATATTCACCCGGACTAAAAGCCACAACAGATTTTATTTTTGAATTTCCTTTAGCAACAACAAGCGCTAATGATGCAGAATATGAACTTCCAAAAAGAATGATAGGTTTCTTACTTTTTTCAAATGCGTAATCAATGGCTGCAAGAATATCTTTTTTTGCATCGATATAGCCTGTAGGAAGTTTCTTTTTTGCTGCTTCAATTGCCGTTTCGTTACGAATAAAGTTAACCTCTTCGCCCGAACGCAAATCAACAGCAAGGCAGTTGTATCCCAATTTTACAATTCGGGCTGCTGTTTCTTTGTATTCTCCACGACTAAAACCTGCTTGATGGAATAAAACTACCCATTGTGCATTTTTGCTGTCTTTTTCTGTATCATAGAAATCGGCTGTAACCGTTAGCTGGTCTGAAGCTTGAAAAGTGACCTTTGTCTGCGCTTTAATAATTAAAGAAAAGTTTAAAACTAATACTAAAATTACTAAAGCTTTCATACAACTATATTATAAGATTATCTCAATTCTGCTAAAACAATCACTTTGTTATCGAGACATTCAAGTATTCCACTATGAATATCGAAAGAAACCTCTTCTTCTGTAGATGTAATCATTCTCAATGTCCCTTCATGCAAAGTGGAGAGAATAGGTGCATGATTTTGCATTAACTCAAATGATCCATTTGCTCCAGGAGCCTGAACCAATCTGATTTCTCCATCAAATATCTTACGTTCGGGTGTTACTATTTCAATTGTCATATTATTTAACTGTTAGCAATTAGCAATTTATTTCTTGCTAACGGCTGTTTTATTTTTTCGCTTCTGCAATCAATTTTTCGCCTTTTGCAATCGCATCTTCAATAGTTCCCACCAGGTGGAATGCAGCTTCGGGATATTTATCAACCTCACCGTTCATAATCATGTTAAAGCCTTTAATAGTATCTTCAATTGATACGAACACGCCTTTTAAGCCCGTAAATGCTTCTGCAACATGGAATGGCTGCGAAAGGAATCGTTGTACTCTTCTTGCACGATGAACAACTAACTTATCTTCTTCTGAAAGTTCGTCCATTCCAAGAATAGCAATAATATCTTGAAGATCTTTATATCGTTGTAAAATTTCCTTTACTCTTTGAGCTGTGTTATAATGTTCTTCACCACAAATTTCAGGTGTAAGAATTCGAGAAGTTGAATCGAGTGGGTCAACAGCAGGATAGATTCCTAATTCAGAAATTTTACGACTCAAAACGGTTGTCGCATCAAGGTGGGAAAATGTTGTTGCCGGAGCAGGGTCTGTCAAGTCATCAGCAGGCACATAAATCGCCTGAACAGATGTGATAGAACCACGCTTTGTTGAGGTAATACGTTCCTGCATCATACCCATTTCTGTAGCAAGTGTTGGTTGGTAACCTACAGCTGAAGGCATACGCCCGAGTAGTGCAGATACTTCAGAACCTGCCTGTGTGAAACGGAAAATATTATCAATGAATAGAAGAATGTCTCTACCTGTGCCTTTCCCATCACCATCACGGAAATTTTCAGCAACTGTCAACGCTGAAAGCACAACACGAGCTCTAGCTCCCGGGGGTTCATTCATCTGACCAAAAATCATGGCAAGACTAGATTCATGCAGTTCTTCCATTTTAACTTTTGAAAGATCCCATCCGCCTTTTTCCATACTTTCTTTAAACTCATCACCATATTTCACGATATTGGCTTCAATCATTTCCCTAAGAAGGTCATTCCCTTCACGTGTTCGTTCACCAACACCTGCAAATACTGATAAACCGGCATGAGCTTTTGCAATATTATTAATCAGTTCTTGAATAACGACTGTTTTTCCAACACCTGCACCACCAAATAGTCCAATTTTACCTCCTTTTGCATAAGGTTCAATTAAATCAATCACCTTAATCCCTGTAAAAAGTACCTGTGATTCTGTTGACAGATTTTCAAAAAGTGGCGGTTGAACATGAATTGGGTTACCATCTGCTTTATCGATATGAGCCATTCCATCAATGGTATCTCCAATAATGTTCATCAAGCGACCTTTTACCTTATCGCCTACGGGCATTTTAATAGGAGCCCCAGAGGCAACAACTTTCATTCCCCTGCGCAAACCATCAGTTGTATCCATCGCTACAGCTCTAATGGTGTTTTCTCCGATATGCTGTTCACATTCAATGATGAGCTTGTTTCCGTCTTCGCGCGTTATTTCAAGAGCATCATAAATGTTTGGAAGTTCATGACCTGTACGTTCAAAACTGACATCAATTACCGGTCCGATAATCTGAATAATTTCTCCTGTTAGTGCTGACATGTATTAGTTTATTTTAATTTGACACCTATTTTGAAGGTTACAAAAATAAAAAAAAAATCTGCCTAAAAAACAATAGATGGAATTATTTACAGATATTTATATTAGCAGCTATGATTTTCAAGGAGTTACATTATAAATATCCAGCCAACTTGTACGACACGTATCCTACACACTCGTGCAATAAAACATTCCAGCCCTGAAGTGCTTCGGCATTCGGTATCAACAAATGATCGAAATAAAATTTTCTAGGACCGGCATAACGGTCGGCTACATACGGAACAACTTTAAAACCCGCCTTGCGAAAACATGCTAGTGATCGTCTCATATGTGATGCTGATGTGATGAGCAAATAGGTTGATTCTTTTCTTATACCAATGAGTTTTGCAGTATTTATAGCGTTTTCATATGTGTTTTTTGAGTTAGACTCGGCAATTATATCTTCATCAGGGAAACCAATTTTTACAAAATAATCTTTTAAAATAGCTGCCTCTTGCATTTTGGGTTCTTTCAAGCTTCCGGAACCGCTGGTGATAACAATTTTTTTTATTTTTCCTTCTTTATAAAGAATCGCAGCCTGCATAATTCTATCAAGGCTTCTTACAAAATTTATTCGATCAAACTTGGAGTCAAAAGTAATCATGCCACCTAATACAATTCCATAATCATATGGTTTAATAATACTTTCCTTTTCTATTGCTTTTATTTCCCATAATCGCATAAATTCATCGAGAATAAATGAATTAGAAAAAAACAATAAAATTGAAAGTGCAGAAACCAGGGCAATTTTTTTCCGTTTAGGAGCTTTTAATATAATAGCAAAAATAAATAAAGCAATAGACCAAATAATAGGGGTAATTAAAAAGTCTAATACTTTTGAAATAATAAAAAACATCAGAATATTTTTTCAGTTATTTATTTGGTAAATATATAAATTCTGACTGATGAGTACTATCCGAAAAATCGATTTTTATAAATTT
>JAVHQG010000170.1:0-3668 GCA_036171035.1 Bacteroidales bacterium | reverse complement strand
GCTATTTTTTTTCTACTTATGAGAATTGGCTGTACAATAAGCATGGTTAAATATGTCAGTAGTGCGACAGCGTGAAAGTGGTGAATATTTTTTAGGCCCGGAAAATCAGGAAACAGAGAAAAATAACTTTTGTAAAATCCAGGAAAGGTTATCAGCACGATAACCACAAAGAAGAAAATTATTTTATTGTAACCTTTCTCCATGTTGAATTATTTTATTTTCTTATCAAGATAACGTCATGCGGCTTATGATATTTACAGGATGAAAATGTATATTTTAAAAACAAAAGGCACAGCTAAAATTCCAGATTATGTGCAGCTTCGCGACAGCAATTTTGTGCTTTCGTCGCATTTCACTGTTTCAGATATGGCAAATGTATTAACGAGAAATGATCTTGCAAAGTTTAAAGAAAAATTATCAGAAATAATAAATAAATTACCATATGGTGAGCTGCAAGAACTGGATTTATAGCTTACACAATATAAATTAAATTGAGAAATAAATAGTGTCAGTTAGAAAACGCCGATAATTTCGTGCAAATAGTTAAAAAATTAACATAAGATGTCTGATTCAGTAATTAAACTTGAAAATGTTTCTATATTCCAACAAAGCAATCTGATTTTATCGAAAATAAATTTCAGTGTAAAAAAAGGTGAGTTTGTTTACCTAATTGGGAAAGTAGGAACCGGAAAAACTAGTCTGATTAAAGTATTATATGCTGAAGTTCCTATTGCAGAAGGGACGGGGAAAATAGGTGATTTTATTTTGCATCAGATTGCACCTAATCAAATCCCATTTTTACGACGTAAAATCGGTATTGTTTTTCAAGATTTTCAGCTATTAACTGATAGAAATGTGTATAGTAATTTATTGTTTGTTTTGAAGGCAACGGGATGGACAGATAAACCCGAAATAGACAACAGGATTACAGAAGTACTGCAAAAAGTGAATATGGTCGATCACCTGAAGAAAATGCCACATCAATTATCAGGAGGGGAACAGCAGAGAGTTGTTATTGCCCGCGCATTGCTGAATGATCCTGAAATAATTTTAGCTGATGAACCAACAGGAAACCTCGATCCGGAAACATCAGAGGGAATAATGAATCTGTTAATGGATATTTGCAATTCAGGCAGGGCTGTGATAATGGCAACGCACAACTACTATTTGTTGAAAAAATTTCCCGGCAGAGTCATAAAATGCGACAATACTCAATTAGTCGAAGTATCACTTGACATCGCAGAGCCAACGGTTAACTATCAAGAATAATTTACTTTATTTCGGCTAATTCTTGTAAAAAAATTTTCTCCATTGCCAGCGATCCTGCAACTACTGCAACTACTGCAATAAATGGACATAAAATGGTTCCAAATCCACACATAGGAACAATTATTATTAATGCTAGCGCAAATCCATTTGTCACAGCAACCCACTTATATTTGCGCATCAAACGTACACTCTGTGAAATAGTTAATTTGTGGCGTTCATTATTGTAATCCATGAAAGAAAAACCATAAAAATACGATGTAATAAAAAATATTATCAATGGACTCAACAATCCAATAACCCACCCCACCAAAGGAATTACAGATAGAATCATCAATCCCACAATTAGTGTCAACTGTATCAACATGTTTCTGATAGCAATTAAAACACCTCTAACAATATCTCGCATCCACTGCTGTGGATGAAATGAATATTGATGTCCCGTGCTGATATTTTCTGTTTTTTCAGATAAAAAAGCTAATACAGGCGACAAAATGATAAGTGTAATAAATCCACCGAAATAAGAAAATAATATAAAAAAAAGCATTTTAAAAAGTATCCAAATAATTCCGGTAGTAAGACTCTTTAAAAAACCTGCGCCAAAAAACGCTGCTTGATCGAGGTGTGTGGAATTAAAAAATACATCTTTCAACCACGATGATAAAAAATCAACAGATTCATATCCTGCATAAAACATTAACGAAATAAGTATTGCAGGAAATGCAAAAAACCACCATAATCCATTACTGAAAATATAATTTAAAGCAGTTCCATAGGTCGAAAAACCTAGCCCAATCTGTTTAGAAAACGATAAACCTGTTATTCTTAGTTGTTGCTCCATATTTGCATAACTATAGCGAATATAAACCGTTTATGTTACGAAAGCTGGGAACACGCTTCAAAAAAAACTATCTTGCAATATTTACCTTATATGTTTTTGTGGCACTTCCCTGGCTAATTCTTACAAAATAAATACCTCCTGCAAAATTTCTAACATCAAAATCTTGATTAAAACTATTTCTATTTTTAATCTCTTTCTTTATTAATTTATTGCCTAGAATATCAGAAATTTCAATTATAATATCTGTTGATTCATCTGTTTCAAATGCAACCTTGATATGGTCTGAAGCAGGATTAGGATATACGTTGATATAAGATTTCAAATCAGTCACATCAAATGAGGAAATTGTACCATTAAACCAATCATAAGTTTGTTTTATGATATTGTTTTGAGCGGTTGTGTTTGTAAGCATTTCTAGACCAGGAGCAAGATATACTATTTTATAGGTTGAATTAGTATATCTCAGTGCAGCAATTTTTGAAGCCGTGCTGTTATAATATAACACTGCAACTCCTTGCGCAGCCGTGGTCAGCTGATCAGGATATATATTTCCACCACCATAATAATCTACAATTGGCGACGTAGCAACTATTCCAAAAATCGGGTCGCTTGAATTAGGTGTAAGTTGATTGTTTGCTGAACTTCCATCAGCAGAATATCCTGCATGTAAATAATTTGTAAATAAATTTTTGGTAGTAACTGTGCCATAACCTGTACCACTCATTATGTCCCAGGCAATATCTTGCCCTGCAACAAACACATTTCCACCATTATTCATAAAACTAATAATTGAAGTTGCTTCGTCATCTGTAAAGCTTGGAAATCTCCAGCCAATATCAAAATACATGTTTTTCACATTATTCATCACATTGCCGGTAATGCCACGAACCATATTGGTAGCAGAAGTAACACCATATGATGTGCAACCAGTAGCAGCCATTGCTGCCGGATAAATTGTGCTGTAATCGTGAGTTCCACCATCGCCCCAGGAACCACTTCCTTCAACAATTAAATCTGTGATACCTGAAATCATTGATACCTGTAGCATCTGTGCTTGTGCTTGAGGCTGCGATACTGATTGAAGAAGCAGAATATAATTTGCAAATGCAGGTGTTGCGCCTGGTGTAACATTAATTGTAAGATTTGCAGAAACACCATGAGCTAGATTTACAGTGCCATTAGAAGTGTAATTTGTTCCATTAATTGAAAAAGAAGATGTCCAGTCACCTGGTGCATCTGTAACCATATTAACTGTAAAATCATCCGTTTGTGAAAGTTGGCTTGTGATTGACCCATTAAATGTGGAAAGCACAGAAGGTGTGCCTTCAAGAATCATTGGAGACGATGTAATCGAGCCAATATACAAAGCAGTAGTGCCATCAGTTGAACCATTGATAGCAGGAGCACTAACTCCAGTATAGATTTCTTGATGATTTTCTGAGATAAATACTGAAATATCGCAATTATTCACATCGCATGGAATGTTGTTATAGTTTGCAGGGACAGTGTATGTATAGGTTTTTGTAAAAAATGAGCCTTGTGTTGTTGTTGCTATTGAATC
>JAVHQG010000169.1:0-3681 GCA_036171035.1 Bacteroidales bacterium | reverse complement strand
CAAAATTATACACTACAATTAATTTTCCACCCATATAATCAAAGCCCTTAAAAAAAAGCTCTGTTTTATTAATTTCCAGCTTGTTTTGATTATGTTTAATTTCATCTGTGTTAATGATCCCTGCGTATTCTTTACAAATATCAGATGATAATTGCAAACCAATAATTCCATTAAGCTCGGAAGCGACGAGCTGTTTAATATTTTTTTTACCTGATTTCCCTTTATGTAAAATAATTCCATGAAATCCTTTCTTTAAATTATTAAAAAGCACTTGGTATAAATTTTCAGTTCCGGACTTTTCTTGGAATAAACTATAATACAAAGGGAATCCATGTTTTAAAGAAGTTGCAAATACAATTTTAATTTGTTTATTAGTTTTGCCTACATCATTTAAGTCGAGTTTAGATACTCTATCAGTAATATTAAAACAAACATCTGTTATATCTGTAAAAACAACTCCTAGCCCTTTATTATAGACAGAAAACCTTTGCTGAAGCTTGTTCTCAATAATTTCAAAATTTAATTTATTAAAATAATCAACTGCTGATTTGAATTCATTTATACTAAATTCTTTTTCATTTAATACTGTATGAACAGCATGTTGTTCAACCCATCCACGTAGTGCTTGAAAGCTCACAGGTTCAATTATCTGATTATATATAAATGGAAGTAAAATACAAGCTTTTGAACCTAGCATTTTTGGCAATCCCAAATCTAAAGCAAAATGATGTACTAACGACACAGCTTGAACCTGTTTCACTGCAATAGCATTCACTTGATCAAGGATGTCATTTTTTTTATTTTCTATTCCTGAAGGATTTTTGCCCAAATATTCTATTACTTTTTGTTTCACTTTACCACCTTCACGGTAACTTTCAACTTTAGCATAATAGATTCTATTGGCTTTTTTTATTTTTCGGATAAAAACCATATGTAGTGTATAAAATTATACACTACAAAAATAAATAAAAAAACATGAAAAACCTATTTTATTCTTTAATGTCTTTGAGCATTAATTGCAGGTTAGTTTTTCCCATAAAAATATTTTCATCTATGGAAAAACATATAGAGAAAGCTTTTCTCGCATTTATCGTATTGTAGTGATGTGATAGATGGAAGCCAATAGCAGGGAAAGATGCATTAAAGTTGTTTGCTTCCACAATATCAAGTTTTAAATGATCTTTTGCACTCCCAACTTTTTTCCCATAACCTTTGTCGGTAACACTTTCTGCTAGAAAAACAGGCTTCATATTTTCAGGTCCAAATGGCTCAAAGCATCTTAAAACTTTAAAGAAATCTGGCGTAATATCTGCAAGTGAAATTTTTGAATCTATGTCAATTTTAGGTACACACAATTCTGCTGAAATATTTTGTTTGACGATCTCTTCAAAACGATCCTGTAATTTTTTTACATTTTCAACTTTAAGCGCAAGACCTGCAGCGTATGTGTGTCCTCCATAGCTTTCCAGCAAATCGCTACAAGCCGTAATTGCACTATAAAGGTCAAACCCTTCTACTGAGCGTGCTGAACCTGTTGCCATGCCATTTGATTCGGTGAGTACTATTGTTGGACGATAGTAAGTTTCCGTCAGCCTGGATGCAACAATACCCAACACACCTTTATGCCAATGAGAATTAAATACTACTGTTGTTTTTTTGTCTTTCAATTCAACATTACGTTTTATATCTTTTAGAATATCGTCGGTAATGCTGCTGTCAAGTTCTTTTCGAGTATTATTAAATTTATTGATTTTTTCGCTAAAAGCATCTGCTTTTTCTTCATCACCACAAATCAGCAATTCCACAGATTTTCTTCCATAGTCAATCCTTCCAGCCGCATTTATTCGCGGTCCAATTTTAAAAACCACATCACTGATTTGGATATTTGTATTACACAAACCTGCTGTTTTAATTAACGATTTAAGCCCAATCCCAGGGTTTGTACTTAATTTTTTTAGACCAAATAAAGCAAGCGTTCTATTTTCTCCTGTTATCGGTACAATGTCTGATGCAATGCTCACAGCTACCAAATCAATATACTGTTCTAACTCAATAAGTGGAATTTTATTATTTATGCAATATGCAAGCATAAACATATATCCAACACCACAGCCCGAAAGTTCTTTGTAAGGATATTTACAATCTTGTCGTTTTGGGTCAAGCACAGCAACAGCAGAAGGGATTGTGTTGTCGGTGTTATGATGATCACAAATAATCATGTCAATCCCTTTCTGTCGAGCATAATTGACTTTCTCGTGTTCTTTAATTCCACAATCTAGAGCAATCACAAGGCTAGCTTTTTTACTTTCAGCTTTATCAATACCTTGGCGTGAAATTCCATATCCTTCAGAATCTCTATCGGGAATATAATAATCTAAATTGGGATATTTTGTTTTTAAAAATGAATATACAAGTGCAACAGACGTTGTTCCATCAACATCGTAATCGCCGTAAACCATAATATTTTCATTATCTGCAATAGCCGTATTAAGACGGGCAACGGCCTTATCCATATCAGCCATTAAAAATGGATCAGATAAGTCAGAAAGCTTAGGATTGAAAAATTTATCTGCATCTGACAGAGTTTTAATCCCACGTTGAATAAGAATGTTTGCTAAAATAGGAGCCATATGCAATTTTGATGCAAGTGCTTCGACTTCATCTTTATCTCCCTGCTTTTTTAATACCCACCGGCGTTCCATCAGTATAATAATATTAGTAAAGTTGTTGTGTTACTCTTTCGGTTCTTATTCGACCCTTTTTTATAGTGTAAAATTAACACCATTAATGAAGAATCAAAAAAATGAAAGGAAAAACACTTTCCCTACTTGTAAACAATTAGGGGCAATAAAATTTCAATTTAGAATTATTTATTTGAATTATTCAATAATTGACACGCCAAATTCACTAGAAAGATTTGTAATAAGTTTTTCTTTCACTAACTCAATATTTATTTTCTTTTGCATCTCTTTTTGCATTGAAGTAACGCCTTTATCCACAAATCCACATGGATTGATATAACTAAAATAATTTAGATCGGTATTTACATTAAGTGCAAAACCATGCATTGTCACATATCTGCTTGCACGAACACCAATGGCGCAAATTTTTCTGGTTTTACCCTTTGTTTCTACATCGAGCCACACACCCGTTGCGCCTTTGAGTCGGGTGGCTGTTATTTCAAAAAACGCCAGTGTTGCAATGATTGCTTCTTCCATTTTGTGAATATATTCTTTCAATGAAAGTTTCACAATTTCTAAATCAATAATCGGATATCCCACAATTTGCCCGGGTCCATGGTATGTGATATCACCACCTCTATTAATTCGGTAAAAAGTTGCATTGATTTTTTTCAGAAATTCCTGACTAATCAGCAGGTTATTCTCTTCCCCACTTTTCCCAAGCGTGTAAACATGGGGATGTTCACAAAACAAAAGATAATTTTCGGAAGGGTTAACAGATTCTCCTGTTTTGTATTGAATTATATTTCTAAAAAGTTCTTCTTGGTAGTCCCACGCTATCTTGTAGTCAATTAATCCTAAATTCTGATATATAATTTTCATTTTACAATTTATTATTTGCTATACCGAGCCACAAGCTCCATCATCCCATCAACCCATCATCCCATCATCCCATCAACCCATCATCCCATCATCCCATCATCCCATCAAACTTCAACTA
>JAVHQG010000168.1:0-3693 GCA_036171035.1 Bacteroidales bacterium | reverse complement strand
TCAAATTATGCTTACCATTTTATCTATCCGAGATATTGTAAAGCTAATTAGTGTCAGCAAGAAAACTCAGTGTCAGATAAGAAAACGTCAAGAATGAGGCTTTCACGGCAACCTGCCTGTGACAGGTTGAGCGAGGTTGTGTGCAGGCTTTTGAAAGTCAGGAGTTTACTTTTGTAAATGACTGTTTTCAAAACAGAGTAACGAAATTATTGGCGTTTTCTTGCTGACACTAAATAACGAAAAGCGCAATAGATACTACGCTTAACATTCATTATTTTGTAATTATTTTATATCATTTATACCAAAAATCTTTTCCCTAAGTCCAAATCTTCAGGGCGATTTTCCAGTTTAAGATAGTAGTCATATTTGAATAACAAATCTTTAAGATATGGAGCAAGGGCTAAAAATATCAAATCATCTATATTATCACTTTTCTGCACATTTACTTCTTGTAAAATTTTGCTATTCTGAAGAACATAAAGCTTAGTCTGAAGCTCTGTTTCAGTAACCTCTTTGTCAACGATTTCGATTAAAATTCCACCGGGAAGCAAATCTCTTTCAATGATATATTCAGCATAATTAGCATGATTTAATATGGCAATATCACAGCCATGATGCCACGTTCCATAATCGTAAATTTCATCTTTTGAATGGCAGAATAAAGCGAAATCGAGCTTTGGATTTCTCATAATAATCTGACAATTGGAGTCGTGCCTTTCATTTTTTGTCAAACGCTTTTCATTAAAATAGATTCCATCTGCTTTCAATGCACCAAATTCAATATTTTTTTTGAATTCTTTTAGTTTTTCATAAATACGCCCAATCAGCTCGTTCGATAAATTGTTAGAAGAAATAATTGGCACACGGTCAAATCCTTCAATTTTTCCAAAAATATGTTCCATTATAATTCCCGGGACATCCACACTACCTCCTTCGGCTGGTGCCAAGTGCATAAATACCCCCGGACCAGCATTAATTTCAATAATGCCGAAATTCCCTTCAGTCCATGGTTTGCTTATGTCTGCAGAAAGCACATCAATTCCCAAACACGTCACATCAAGAAATTTTGCAATACTCTCTACCATAGCAATATTTTCAGGATGAATATCTTTTGTGACATTGATAGATACACCTCCGGCAGAAATGTTAGCCACCCTGCGCAAAATAACTTCTTGCCCTGCATCTGGGACATCATCAACGGTCATATTCCGCAATTTGAGATAATCCACAAGATCATCATCAATTTTAATTTTACATAAGGGAGAACGGGCATTGTCAATACGGACTTCTTTTTCATTTTCAACCCTGATCAGCTCTTTGATACTGTCTTGCCCATTACCCATCACAAAAGCAGGGATACGTTTTAATGTTGCAGCATATTTTTTACCTACACATAAAATTCTATGATCCCATCCATAAATCTGTTGTTGCACAAGTGCTCCTTCAAAAGCTGTTCCCTGCTCTTGCGCAAGTTGTGTGATATTTTTAAACTGTTTACGTACTTCATCTTCTGATTCAATGCCTGTTCTCACTCCTTGTCCTTTATGACCAGCTACAGGCTTTACCACAACTGGCCAGCCAAGCTTCAAAGCCTCACAAACAAGTTCATCTTCGGTATAACAATTTTTACCTTTTGGCGTTGGAAATCCACACATTTCAAGAAATTCACCAACCATATCTTTATACATGGTAAATTCCGTATCTTTAATACTATCCATATGAAATGTTGTAGAACGCCCACGTGCCTGCTTTTTGCCATACCCCCATTGGAACTGGTTTTCTTCGTATAAATAGTGTACGTTAATATTTCTTTTCACACCTCCTTCAACGAGAGAATAGAGTGTTGGACCGCCAAACAATGTTTTGTCGAATAACTTTTGTAATGCAGCAAACTGTCCATCAAAGTCAAATTCGTTGTTATTATCATTCATTGAAAGAAACCAATCACTGGCAAGATAAACCACTTTTTTTGCAATTTTATCATCCAAATGTTCAAAAGCAATAACCCACTCTTCTCCGTCACGACTGACATTATATTTATCAGGGAAAAGGTTCATGTCTAACTTATTAATCATCAGCACACACTTTGCAAATAAATCAACCACGCTCCCGGGGAAAATATCTTTTAATACAGGAAATTTTCGAAGAACTCTTTCTTTGTAATAATCAACCTTTGGTCCTTCCGGATCAATACAAAGATTGAAGACCATTGCTTTTCGGTTTAAATACAAATTTGGACCCGTGTATGCATAAAATTTATGTACATAAAAGTCAGTTTTGGGTTTTTCTTCCATAGTAGGTATGATTTAAGATATAATTGTAAAATTATAAAATATTTTCTTGAAATGACTAAATAAAGAATGAAAATTATTAAGGATTTTCACATTTTCAACACTGTGAATGTACAAAGGTATGATTTGCTATGATATGGCTGCAAAAATTTTACCCGGCATGGCTTTAACTAATCCGGCAAATTCCAGGTTTAAAAGAATAGCCGATAATGCGTAAACTGGCAGTTCTGTTTTTTGGCTAAGGGAGTCAATATCAATCTGTCCTTCCTCTTTTAATAGCGAATAAATTTTGTTCTCATCATCGCTGATTTGTGATAAAGGAATTGATAGCTGCAAATTATCTTTTTTCTTTTTTGTGTCCCATCCCATTATGTATTCAAGGTCTTTAACTGATTCAATCAATGCAGCTTTATTAGATTTAATGAGTTTGTTACATCCTGTTGAATGTTTATCATCTATTCTGCCTGGGAATGCAAATACATCACGACTATATGAATTTGCCAATTCCGCTGTAATCAATGCACCACCTTTTTCAGATGATTCCACAACGATTGTTGCATCGGTCATCCCTGCTACAATACGATTTCTCTTTACGAAATTTTGCTTAAGAAATTCCGAATGGCTGGTAAATTCTGTTAACAATGCTCCTTGCAGGGTAATCTCCTTTGCTATTGCCCGATGTTGTGATGGATAGATAATATCCAAACCATGTCCCATAACGGCTACTGTCTGTAATCCATTGGTTAATGCTGCTTTATGAGCTGTTATATCAATACCATAAGCTAATCCGCTTACGATAATAATATCGCGCATACGCTCTGCTAACTCACTAATAAAGCGATTACAAATTTCTTTTCCATAAGCTGTAGCTTTTCGTGTGCCAACTACATTAATTATTTTTTTAGCATTTAGATCTACATTACCCAGCATGAAAAGTAAAATAGGTGAATCAGGGCATTGTTTCAACCGTTCGGGATAATTTTTATCTAAGAAAAATAAAGTCTCAATATGATGTTTAGAAATAAAATTAATTTCATTTTCTGCCAGCTCCAATACATTCTGATTTGAAATTTGTTTTGCAAGATATTCTCCGATACCCGGTATCTTAATAAGACTTCTTTCCTTTTCATTGAAAATACCCTCAATGCTGCCTACATAAGCTATTAGCTTTTTTGCAAGTATGGGTCCAATGCCCTTAATAAGCGTTAAAGCTATCTGATATTTTAAAAATTCTTTCATACAGATTAAACCTTGGCAAAGAAATATAATCTAATTGTGAAAACAATACCTAAATTTGAAATATTAATATTTATTTAGTTTTTGTAAGAAAACTCAATAAATTTAAGCAAGCATCAACAAAATAAATTTTAAAAAGCATTGAAAGATTCAGAGCTGATACAGT
>JAVHQG010000167.1:0-3695 GCA_036171035.1 Bacteroidales bacterium | reverse complement strand
TTTATTATTTATAATCTTCTTTTGCTGACCTGCCTGATATTTCAGCCAAACGTTTTTCGACAATTGTTTTACATTCGAGTACTTCAGCTTCTTTACCGGCAATATAAACTCTACCAAATTTCCCAAATCCTATTACTTCAATAATATTAATGTTTGCTGCTTTTTCAGCTTCGTTTGCAGCATAATATGCATATCCGGCAGGTTCAACTTCAAGAATAAACAGGGTATCACCACGCAGAATCATATTTCCAAATCTTGTTCTATTAATGAGTTGGGCATGATGATCTGTAATATTTTTAATGAGCTGACTTGTAAGGATTCTAGGGCGAAGTCTGTCGTCTTCATTTCGTTCAATTGCAGTAAGCACTGCTTCTCCGGCCATACGAGTATCACCCTGATTATCGGAATGAACTTCGAGCATGCCAAAAGCTCTTTCAACAATCTGCATTCCAGGTGTAACATTAGTAGCTTTAAGAGCAACATCTGTTAGTTTATTAATTTCAATTCCGGGAGCAATTTCAACGATACAGCATGATTGTCCGCCAACAGGAAGATATCCTCTTGAAACAGTTGAAAGATAAGATGCCATCTGCAATTGCAAAGAATCTAAAAAAATAAATGTTCTTAGATCAATATGTGATTTTGAACTATTCATAATTATTTCCCTTTCTTTATAGTTTTATTACTAAGTGGAAGCACACTATCAACATTTTCATGAGGTCTTGGGATTACATGAGTTGATACAATTTCTCCAACTTTCTCGGCTGCACGAACACCAGCATCAACAGCGGCTCTTACGGATGCAACATCACCGCGAATGATAGCTGTTACATAACCTCCTCCAATTTTTTCATAGCCAACAAGTTCTACTCTTGCAGCTTTTAACATAGCATCAGATGCTTCTACCATTGCCGTAAAACCTCTGGTTTCGATCATCCCTAACGCCATCATTTCATTATTTTCCATTATTTTCCCTCCTAATTGTAGTTAATACTTTTTTTAATAATCTATTTGCGAATATACAATATATTTTATTTGTAACGATTAATATTCTTATTTTTTAATATAAAAGAAATTGAAATAGTGATGTTATTGAATTTTTAATAGTTCAACTTTAAACACTACGGTTGTGAATGGAGGAATAATACCTGTGGACGAACCCTGCTTGCCAAATGCCAGTTGTGAAGGCATAATCAGAATGGCTTTTTCGCCTTCGCGCATCATTCCAATACCTTCTTCAAGACCTTTCACAACTTGCAATTCTTTTCCAAAAACAAAATCGAAAGGCAGGTTTCTTTTTCTGGTGGAATCAAAATAATCGCCATTTAAAAATTGCCCATCATAATGAACAGTAACAACATCTCCGGATTTTGGTTTTTTACCGAGTGTTTCGAGTGTTTTAATGCAATATAAACCAGACCTGGTGGGCAATATGGAACTATCTTTATTTTGAATAAAATGCTTTAAAAGTATTTTTTCATAGTCTTCAAGGTCGTTAATCCAAGAAAGGAATTCATCTTTTTCTTGTAAATATCTTGCTTTAGATTGAATATTCAGCATTTTGATATTTACTTTCATTTCACTTTTTGTATTAAAAAAGCTAGGTAATTTTGCTTTAAGAGTACCTTTAAAAAACATGTAAGCATTGAGGAAAAAGCTGGCACTATCATCAGTGGCAAGCATTGAAAAACAGTAATCTATAGAGCCTTTATAATCTGGATATGTTGTCTGAAATTTCCTTCTGCAAGAAAAGAATAATGAATCTTTGTTTGTTGTACGATATTCAATATCGATAGTAATATAATCAGAAACCTTAGGTTTTATTGTATCACTACCAACTTTATGTATTTTATAATAGAAACCTGTTGAGGATTTTGAATAACCCGGATGCTTATTATTTGAGCAAGAAAAGAATAATAAAATGAGTAACAGAAAAAAAAACTTAAAGGAATAACGATTAAGGAATGATGATTTCAGATATACGAAGTTGTATTTTTGTTTTAAATTCTTACACATTAAGTGGTCAATCGATAATCGCATATCAAAGAATTAAAAAAAACAGACTAAAAACAACTCATTCCTGTATTTTAATCAGTTCCACATCATATATAATAGTTGATCGTGGGGGAATTTTATGATCGTCCCCAACTAGTCCATGTGCTAAATGTGGCGGCATGATAAAACGAGCGGAAGCACCCTCATTCATCAACAAAATACCCTCTTCTAACCCAGTTTCAACGCCGCCCTGTGAAATTAAGAAAG
This sequence comes from Bacteroidales bacterium, assembly GCA_036171035.1. Taxonomy (GTDB): domain Bacteria; phylum Bacteroidota; class Bacteroidia; order Bacteroidales; family GWF2-35-48; genus GWF2-35-48. The sequence goes on along the minus strand of JAVHQG010000167.1, from coordinate 1,433 downwards.
TTTTTGTTCCAAGAGAATCAGAATCATAACAAACTGTACCATTTAATAAAGAAATTTTATATTTTATTGTAGCCTGTTTTCCGATTTTAGCTTTTTTAGATGAACCTTTCTGATAAATCTCGTAATATAATCCAGAGCCTGTCACCTGCATGTTCCATTTATGTCGTTTGATATAGTATTCAATAGTTTCCTGATCTTTTTTAAGTAAAATTTTATTTGTATGAATTAATTTTTCACCGAATTTTTGTTGAAATTCTTTTTCATCTAAGGGTTCTGGTTTGTTTGTACATGATATGAAAAACAAACAAATAAATAGAAGAACGGTGTTAAATAGTTTCATTTAATTTCTCTTTATATTCCGGGAGTATTTTCATAAAATTTTCTATTGTTTGATTAAGAAAAATTTCAGTTTTACCTCCGGCCGCATTCATGTGTCCACCACCATTAAAGTGTTTTCTTGAAAATTCGTTGACATTAAATTTTCCCCTAGATCGGAATGAAATTTTAATGTGTTTATGTCGTTCAACAAAATATGCAGCAAAAACAACACCTTTAATAGATAATGGGGCATTTACGAAACCTTCGTCATCGCCAATCACAAAATTATATTTTTTCTGTTCTTCAAAAGTAAGACTAATAAATGCTGTTTTATATTCTTTCAACACTACCATTTTTTCATTTAAGCAGTAACCGAAAAGTTTCATTCTTTCTGCGGAATAATTATCATACACATGAGCATAAATAGAATTTTTATTGATGCCATATTTTAATAGCTCTGCGGCGATTTTAAATGTGTCAGGATTTGAGGCACTGTAACTAAAAGATCCGGTGTCGGTCATAATTCCAGTAAACAAACATTCTGCAACTTGTGCATCAACAAACGCTAGTTGCCCTAAAGTATTAAAAAATTTAAATAACAATTCAGCCGTAGAGCTAACACCGGTAAAAGAAATGATATAATCAGCGAATGCTGTTGGTTCAGGGTGATGATCAATCATCACTACTTTGGTTTTATTTTTCAAAAAATCTTCTTCCATATTTGAAAGACGCCCTGTATCATTAAAATCTACACAAAAAATTAAAGTGCTTTCAGCGATTAATTGAATTGATCTTGTTTTTGAATCACAAAACCTAATTACTTTGTCGTTTCCGGGAAGCCAACTTAAAAATTCAGGATATTCATTTGGTGTAATAACTGTTGCATCATGACCCATATTATTTAAAAAGCGGCATAATCCAAGAGAAGAACCCATGGCATCACCATCAGGATTTCTATGCGTTGTAATAATGATTTTCTGAGGATTAGCAAGCAATTGTTTTACCTCGTTTATTGTTTTGGTTGATATAATATCTTTTAAGTTCATATAGAATTTTTTCAAAGATAAATATATTTTATAACTTGCGCCCCGCTAAAGAAATTATAAATTTTATAT
>JAVHQG010000166.1:0-3737 GCA_036171035.1 Bacteroidales bacterium | reverse complement strand
AATCCAACAAAAATTATTGCATTAAGCGACAAGCCTATCATCACAATAAATACAGGAGACTGTCCGGAAACAATAAGTAAAATTATTTTACCTATTGATCACTCTAAAGATACCAGACAAAAAGTGCCTTTTACCATTGAGCTTGCTAAGTTGCTTAATGCTGAAATTCATGTTGTTTCAGTGTATATATCTAAAGATGATGATATCAAGAAAAAAGTTGATGCTTATGCCAATCAGGTATGTAAATTATTGAGCAAAGAAAAAATTGAATTTAAAACAAAAACTATATCAAATTCTAATATTGCAGAAGCAATTCTAAAATATGCCGAAACATCAAAAGCAAATCTGATTTCCATCATGTCTGAACAAAATCCCGGAATTTCAAGCCTTATTTTGGGTTCCGTAGCGAAAATGATTTTATTAAAAGCAAGAATTCCGGTTTTAACTCTTACTCCAAAAGAAATCACCAGAGTTGAAGGATTCCGGACACAAGGGATTGAATATATCTAATTGTTTCTATAAATACAGATATTAAGCCTACATTATATGATGTGGGCTTAATTTTTAGAAATCTATCTACAAATGAAAATATTATTTATAGCCGTGATCTCATTTTTTGTGATCTCATGTAAAAATCAATTGGCAGAACAAACATATAAGCAAACAGATAGCCTGCTGAACGTCGTAAAAAATGTAAAATTAAAATTCAAATCTACAGATACAACCACATATGCAAACCTGTATAATAAAGTAAAATCAACAAATAAAATTTTCAAAAAACTTGCCATCAATCTACCTAAAGACACATCTTTCACAAATCAATTTGCCGAATACACAATGCTACAGAAAGATTTTAAACGTTTTTTTATTGAATATTCAAAAATAGACAAAGAGCTAACATTTGCCGAAACCCAACTACAAAATTTAAAATGTGATTTGAAAAATAAATCAATTAAAGAAAATGAAAAAATCAAACAATATTTTAACGACGAATCAATGGCTGTAAATAAGCTACAGACAAGAATTTATGATATTTTTTTTAATGCAGATATTTATAAAAAAGCTTATTTAAGAGTATCTGCAAAAATAGAGACTTTTGCCGAAAATTTAAAGAATCAAAAGAAATGAAATATTTTTTTTTACTCACAATATCACTATTATGCTTTGTTACACTAAAATCACAAGAAACTGTTTCAAATTCGCAACTTGCATTGATTTATTTTCAGAACAAGAACTATGACAAAGCAGCTGTTTTTTATAAAGAACTATTTGAAGAATCTCAGACAAAAGTATATTTAGATTACTATGTTAAATGCATGGTAGAGCTGGGAGACTATAAATCAGCCGAAGAAATCATCAAAAAACAAATCAAAAAACGAGAAAACCCATTAATTTACACAATTGATCTGGGATTACTTTATAAACAAGAGGGTAAACAAGATAAAGCAAAAGATGAATTTGAATCTGTAGTAAAAGAAATACCTGAAGAACAAAACGAAATCATTAAAATTGCAAATGTATTTCTGTCAAAAGGAGAACTCGACTGGGCAGAAAAAGTATATCTTCAAGCAAGAAAAAATCTGAAAGAATATTTCACATTAAGTTTCGAATTGGCTAATGTGTATTTTTATCAGAAGAATTATGCTAAAATGATTGATGAATATTTATTAGTATTAGACGAGAGCGAAGGCTACATACAGAGTGTTCAGAATAGATTGCAGAATCAAATTTACGATAATCCTGAAAATGGCATTGTGGAATTATTAAAAAACAATCTTCTGAAACGAATTCAAAAACATTCTGATAAAACTATTTTTAGTGAATTGCTCATCTGGCTCTATATTCAAGAACATGATTTTGAACCTGCATTTAATCAAACCAAAGCTCTTGATAAAAGAAATAGAGAAAACGGTGAACGCTTGATGACGCTAGGCAATATTGTGCTATCAAATCAATTTTATGATATTGCAGCTAATTGTTTTAAATACGTTATTGATAAAGGCTCAATGAATGATTTTTATATTCAGGCAAAAAATGACTACCTGAATGTAATGTATCAAAAAATTGTAAATACATCAGAATATACGAAACGAGATTTGACAGATTTAGAAAGCACGTTTCAGTTAACATTAAAAGAACTTGGTGAAAATTCAAATACTTTTTTGTTAATAAAAAATCTAGCACATATTCAAACTTTTTATCTTGATAAATCAGATACAGCGATAGCTTTGCTTGAAAAAATACTTGCCGCAAAAAGGCTAAAACCAAGTCAGGATGCAGAATGTAAAACTGAGTTAGCAGATATTTTACTGTTTGCAGATGATCCATGGCAGGCTGTGCTGTATTATGCACAAGTTGAAAAGGCTAATAAAGATATGCCCATTGGACATGAAGCAAAATTAAAAAAAGCAAAACTTGCATATTATACAGGTGATTTTAAATGGGCAAACGCTCAGTTGAGTGCATTGCGAGCAAGTACATCCAAGCTTATAGCAAATGATGCAATGTATTTTTCGTTGTTGATATCAGAAAATACAGACCTTGAATTTGATACACTAGATATTGCCATGAAATATTTTTCAAAAGCAGACTATTTGGATTATCAGAATAAAGATTCACTAGCATTGCAAACATTAGATTCAATATTGTTGAAATTTTCAGGACATCCACTTGCTGATGATATTCTTTATAAAAAGTATGAAATCATGTATAAAGAAAAGAAATACAATCAGGCTGCTGAATTTTTGCAGAAAATCACAGAACAGTATCAGACAGATATTCTTGCAGATAGGGCTCTGTTTATGCTTGCTGATTTAAACGAAAAAAAATTTAACAATATTGAAAAAGCAAAAGAACTATTTAAAACCCTCATGACAAAATATCCTGGAAGCATATATAATGCTGATGCACGAAAGAGATTCCGAAAACTGCGAGGAGATGTGGTTGAATAAATAAAAGAAGCTATTTACAGTTAATAATTTTGCAAACAGAAACAATTATATTAGGAGTAGATCCCGGGACAACCATAATGGGCTATGGAGTGATCCATGTTAAAGGCAAAATTATGACTGTTCTTGATATTGGTATTATCGATCTACATAAAATAGAAGATCATTTTACAAAACTGAAAATGATTTTTGATCGAATTATACAATTAATAGATTGTTATCATCCAGATGAATTGGCGATAGAATCACCTTTTTTTGGAAAGAATGTCCAATCCATGTTAAAATTAGGCAGAGCACAGGGGGTAGCTATTTCAGCGGCATTATCACGCTCTATTCCAATCCATGAGTATGCTCCAAAAAAAATCAAAATGGCTATTACAGGCAATGGTAATGCTTCAAAAGAACAAGTTGCAGCAATGCTCCAAAAACTATTAAATTTAGATGAGCTACCAAAAAAATTAGATGCTACAGATGGGTTGGCAGCTGCAGTATGCCATTATTTCCAAAGATCTTCGCCCATGTCTGATACTAAGGGTTCTAAGAGTTGGAAAGATTTTATTAGTAAGAATCCTGAAAAAGTTTCCCGATAAATTTTTGAAATGTCAAATGATTGTATATTTTTGTACTCCCTAAAAAAATGGGATAAAAAATATTAAATTATTTGTAAAAGCAGAAATGCTTAAGTTCTTTACAACAATATTGAGTCAACCGGTTAAGTAAATAATTTTCGGGGTGTAGCGTAGTCCGGTTATCGCGCCTGCTTTGGGAGCAGGAGGTCGCAGGTTCGAA
>JAVHQG010000165.1:0-3737 GCA_036171035.1 Bacteroidales bacterium | reverse complement strand
AGATATAACAAACATGTTGCACAATTATTCTATTAAACATATATATATTTCCTTCAAAAAGAATAGGGGGATTTTATTTATTGTAATTTAGCATGTTTTTTCTTTGAAAAATTTGAAATAAAATATTAACTAAATAGTACGAATATGTCTGAAAAAAAGAAATTTATTACATGCGACGGAAACCATGCCGCAGCTCATGTTGCATATATGTTCAGCGAAGTAGCAGCAATTTATCCTATTACCCCATCTTCAAATATGGCAGAAAATGTTGATGAATGGGCGGCCGCAGGAAGAAAAAATATTTTTGGAGAAACCGTTCGTCTCGCAGAAATGCAGTCGGAGGCGGGTGCTGCCGGTGCAGTACACGGATCTTTGCAGTCGGGTGCGCTTACCACAACCTTTACGGCATCACAAGGATTGCTCTTGATGATTCCAAATATGTACAAAATATCCGGAGAATTACTTCCAGGTGTATTTCATGTAAGTGCAAGGAGTATTGCAGCCCAGTCTTTATCTATCTTTGGCGACCATAGTGATGTAATGAGTACCCGTTCTTGTGGATTTGCATTGCTTGCCACAGGAAGCGTACAACAAATTATGGATCTTGCTGCCGTTGCACATCTTGCAGCCATAAAATCAAGAATTCCTTTCCTTCACTTTTTTGATGGATTCCGCACCTCTCACGAAATTCAAAAAATTGAATATTTTGAACAAGAAGATTTAGTAAAATTGCTTGACTGGGATGCTGTTAAACAATTTCGTGATCGTGCATTAAATCCAGAACATCCTGTTACCAAAGGGACTGCACAAAATCCTGATATATATTTTCAAACCAGAGAAGCTGCAAATTTATTCTATGATGCCGTACCGGATATCGTTGAAGACTATATGCAACAACTTTCTAAAATGTGTGGGCGAGAATATCATCCATTTACATACTATGGTGCACCGGATGCTGAAAATATTATTGTAGCAATGGGTTCTATTACCGATACAATTAAAGAAGTGGTAGATTATATGAACTACAGAAAAGGTAAAGTAGGTCTAATATCTGTCCATTTATACAGACCTTTTTCAGAAAAATATTTTTTCAATGTGTTGCCAAAAACTGTAAAGAAAATCACAGTTCTAGACAGAACAAAAGAACCTGGAGCTAATGGCGATCCATTATATCTTGACATCAGAGATATTTTCTATGAAAAAAGCAATCGTCCTCTTATTGTAGGCGGTCGTTATGGCTTAAGTTCAAAAGATACTACTCCCGGCATGATTCGCGGCGTATTTGAAAACATGACAATTGCAAATCCGATAAATCAATTTACAGTAGGAATAAACGACGATGTTTCTCATAAATCTCTTCCTATTCTTCCTGAAATTGATGTGTGTTCAGCAGGCTCTTTTGCTGCAAAATTCTATGGCTTGGGTTCAGATGGAACCGTTGGTGCCAACAAAAATTCCATTAAAATTATTGGTGAATTAACAGAAAAATATTGTCAGGCATATTTTGCCTACGACTCAAAAAAATCCGGCGGTATTACGGTTTCACATCTTCGTTTTGGTGATTGTATAATTCGTTCACCATACCTTGTAAATTTGCCTGATTTTGTTGCATGTCATGTCTCTGCATATCTTGAAAAATATGATATGTTGAAAGGTTTGAAAAAAGGGGGTACATTTCTTTTAAATTCAATTTGGGATGTGGAAGAAACAAAAAAACGCCTACCGGATCACATGAAAAAATATATGGCCGAAAACGATATTAAATTTTACATGATTGATGCTACAAAAATTGCAGAAGGAATTGGTCTTGGCAATAGAACAAATTCAATCATGCAGGCAGCATTTTTCAAAGTTTCAGGCGTTGTTCCTTACGAGAAGGCACAGGAATATATGAAAAAAGCCATTGTGAAAACTTATGGACATAAAGGCGAAGATGTAATTCACATGAATAATCTTGCAATTGATAGGGGAAGTGATGTTGTCAAAGTAGATGTACCTGTTGAATGGAAAAATATCACAGTAAAAGAAATAAAAAATAACAGAAATGTTCCTGCATTTATTAAAGAAGTGATGGATCCCATCAATGCAATGAATGGAGACGATTTACCTGTCAGTGCATTTACTGGTCGTGAAGATGGAACTTTCCCTGCCGGAACCACACAATATGAAAAAAGGGGTATTGCCGTAAATGTACCCGAATGGATTGATTCGAATTGTACTCAATGCAACCAGTGTTCGTTTGTTTGCCCACACGCTGCAATACGTCCTTTTCTACTAACAGAAGATGAAGCAAAAAATGCTCCTGCCGGAACAAAGTTAGTTCAAGGTATTGGTGGAACAAAAGCATTCAAATTCAGAATTCAGGTAAGTGTTCTTGATTGTACAGGGTGCAGTAATTGTGCAGATGTGTGCCCGGCTACTGTAAAGGCACTTGTGATGAAGCCAATTGGCTCACAAATGGAAGAAGTTGACAAGTGGGTTTATATGCACGAAAAAGTTGGATATAAAGAAACCGTATTGAAGAAAGAATCCTCTGCAAAAAATACGCAGTTTGCTCAACCACTTTTTGAATTTTCAGGTGCTTGTGCCGGTTGTGGAGAAACACCCTATATTAAACTTGTTACGCAATTGTTTGGCGACAGGATGATTGTTGCAAATGCTACCGGCTGCTCATCAATTTATGGTGGTTCGGCTCCTTCAACACCTTATACCATGAATAAAGAAGGTAAGGGCGTTGCATGGGGTAATTCTTTATTTGAAGATAATGCAGAATATGGTTTTGGTATTTCATTAGGTGTAAACAAACTCAGGCAGAGAATAGCACTTCGTATGAAAGCCGGAATGGATAGCAATATGGCTGTTGAAGTAAAAACTTCTTTTCAAGAATGGCTAGACAATATGGAAGATGCTGAAAAATCAAAGATTGCATCAGCAAAAGTTATTGCACAACTTGAAAAAGAAAAAAATCCTCTTGCAAAAGAAATTTTAGATATTAAACAATATCTAATTAAAAAATCTTTGTGGATTTTTGGTGGCGATGGATGGGCTTATGATATTGGATATGGCGGACTAGATCATGTGATAGCTTCGGGTGCTGATGTAAATATATTGGTACTTGATACCGAAGTTTATTCAAATACAGGCGGTCAGTCTTCTAAATCAACCCCTATTGCAGCCGTAGCTAAATTTGCAGCCGCCGGCAAACGCATCCGTAAAAAAGATTTGGGAATGATGGCAATGTCTTATGGATACGTATATGTAGCTCAAGTTGCCATGGGTGCAAATCAAAATCAGTATCTGAAAACATTGAAAGAAGCTGAAGCATTTCCTGGACCATCATTGATTATTGCTTATGCACCTTGTATAAATCACGGTATCCGTGCAGGAATGGGCAAAACACAGGAACAGGAAAAACTTGCTGTTGAATGTGGCTACTGGTCATTATTCAGATACAATCCACTTTTAGAAAAAGAAGGCAAGAATCCATTTGCCATTGATTCAAAAGAACCTGACTGGTCGAAATTTCAAAATTTCTTAAATAGTGAAGTTCGCTATACCTCATTGAAAAAAGCATTTCCGCAAGAAGCAGACGATTTATTCAAGTCTGCTCAAGAAAATGCTTTGTGGAGATACAGAAGTTACGAAAGGCTTGCAAAAGCTGAGTTTGCAAAATAAACTCACTTATATAGTTCTTGAAAGAAAACTCAGTGTCAGATAAGAAAATGTCAAGAATGAGG
>JAVHQG010000164.1:0-3759 GCA_036171035.1 Bacteroidales bacterium | reverse complement strand
TCATTCTTGACATTTTCTTATCTGACACTGAGTTTTCTTACAAGAACTAAATAATTCAAAATATTTTTCCATCGTACTATTAAATTATTAGGTTTGCCCTCAAATTTTAAATCAAAAATTATTTACAAATGAAACATTTTATTATAATGCTGTTGCTTTGCCCATTGCTATGGGGATGTAGTCACAGGAGTGGTTTCGAAATAACGGGAAAAATTAAAAGTGCAAAAGGGATGGAGGTAAGACTGGATAAGCTCATGCCCGATAAAATTGTTCTATACGACTCAATAACTATCAACGAAGATGGGAACTTCATTTTTGATGGTAAGTTAACAGAGCCTACTTTTTTTATGCTCAGTCTTTCAAAAAACGATTTTTTATATCTGCTCATTGATACTTGTGATAAAATTACACTTGAAGCTGATGCTTCAAATTTGCACAAGACATATTCTATCAAGGGTTCTGAAGGGTCGTCATTGTTGCAAAAATTACACAAACACTTACTTGGTAGTCTCGAAAAAATTGATTCATTAGGTCTGATTTATCGTAAATACTATAACACCCCACAAGTAGATTCTGTGACAAAAGAACTAAATATTGTCAGTAATAAAATATTATCTGATGAAAGAGGGTTTTTACTTTCATTTATCCATGAAAATGCGCAATCGTTGGCTTCATACATAGCTTTATTTCAGCAGTTATCTCTGCATGAACAAATTCTTACAACAGACGAATACTTTAATGTTTATGAAAGTGTCGAAGCGAGTCTGAAAGTGCAATACCCAAATTCGATGTATGTAAAAAAATTATCATCTTTAATATCGCAAGTAAAAGGGAGAAAAAAAGAACAGGAAATTGCTGAAGCTCGCATAGGTTTAGGGGCAAAAGCACCAGATATTAATATGCCGGGAACGAATGGCAAAGATATGAGTTTATCATCGTTACGAGGTCAATATGTGCTGCTAGATTTTTGGGCTAGTTGGTGCAATCCATGCAGAAAAGAAAATCCTAATTTAGTAAATTGTTATAAAAAATTTCATGCAAAAGGGTTTGAAATATTTCAGGTATCGCTGGATAAAACAAAGGACGACTGGCTAGCTGCAATAAAAAAAGATCAGCTCAACTGGAAACATGTTTCTGATTTAAAATTTTGGGATACGCCCGCAGCAAAACTGTATGCACTTAAGGAAATTCCTTCAAATTTTCTGCTTGACAAAGATGGCAAAATCATTGGGAGAAATCTTATGGGAGATGCGCTGGAGACAAAACTGAAGGAGGTTTTGAAGTAGTGTGTTGAATGGTTATTTTACCCAATTCCCGTAGTTAAATTTACAGTTTTTAAACGAATCATCAATACGAATATATGTACTATTTAATTTAGTAGTAATCCATTCTTTAATTATCCGCTGGCGTTCTGCGCCAAGTGCCATTTCCTGAATTTCCTTATAGTCGTCTTTTAAATTTGCAGTGTGTGCCTTAACCTTTGATTTAACACGAACAATTTTGTAAACTTGCCTGCCCTTATCGTCTTTAGTTTCAAAAGGTTTTGATAGTTCATCAATTTTTAAATCCTGTATGGTAAGCTTGGTTCGTGGTTCAATCTGTTCATCTTCAAATTTGGTAGTTCCATTAGCAACATTATACATTAGACCACTGTTGTTTTTTGATTTATCGTCTTCAGAAAAAGTTACAACAGCGTCTTCCATTTTCAAAGAATCAGATTTAATTATCTTAAATAAGCTATCCATAAGCGCAGCAACTTTCTGTGATTCAGCAAAAGAAACTTTAGGTGTCATAAGGATATGCCGTACATTTATGCGTTCACCTTTTCGCTCAATCAATTGAATTACATGATAACCATATTCAGTTTCAATTACTCTTGAAATTTCATTTGGTTCTTTCAGCTTAAATGCAGCTGCGGCAAATTCAGGTACAAGATCAGTACGCCCAACAAAACCAAGTTCTCCCCCACTCTTTGCTGATCCAGGATCTTCAGAATACAATACAGCTAATGTAGAAAATTTTTCACCGTCAAGAACTCTTTTTCGAAGAACTTCAAGTTTATCTAATATTTCTTGCTTTTCTATTTCACTGATTTTTGGATATTTTACTAATTGTTGAATTTCTGTATTGGATCCTAATTGTGGTAAGCTGTCAGCAGAAAGCGAATTAAAATATTTTTGTATATCAGAAGGCGTGAGTTTGATATCTTTTGTGAGTTTTTGTTGCATCTTTTGTGCGAGCAACTGATCTTTGATAATATCTTTAAATTCCGCTTTAATCTCACGGATTTTCTTATTGTAATACTGTTCCAATTTTTCTTCAGAACCAATTTGAGAAATAAACATGTTGATCCGGTGATCTAATTCAGCTTCAAGTTCTTTATCAGGAATCTCTATACTGTCAAGATCTGCTTGCGTAATCAACAACTTTTGAAACAACATATCTTCAAAAATTTGACATTTAACATCTCCATTTTCACCTAACCCCTGCGCTTTATATTGAATATATTGATTTTCAATGTCTGATTTTAAAATGGTATTGTTACCAACAATTCCAATTACCATATCAATTATTTCACCGGGTTTTGGCTGGGCAGACGATTTAATAGATACAAGTAAAAATATTAGAATAAAAGTATTTGCAATAAATTTCATGTTGTAGTAATTAGTTATTTTTTATGATTTGATGTATCTAAATAAATTGTAGTATCCTGAAACTTTTTTATTTCATCAGAAAATATTATGGCATGTTTTCCATTCAATGCGTCATTTAATAGTCTGTTCTCAATATCAGTAATCAGGTTGATTTTACGTTTATTTATCACAATGCTTTTGATTTGATTTTTAATATACTCCGGAGGCGGAATATCTCCTTTTAATTTATAATTTTTAATGTTTAAAAAATATAAATCCAAAGAATCTTTAAATTCAAAAAATCGGCTGGAATGGAGAAAATTTTCTTCAGATGTACCAATATCAAGTGGAAGTTTTTTAATAAAATCTTGTAGAACATACCACTCATGTTCATCGTAAAAAAAGACACCTTTATTCTTATAAACATATTTCACAAGCTTGTCTATATCTGCATCACGTTCGGACTTATACCATATTTTCACATTTGCAATATTTGGTGCATTTTTAGGGATTCTAACAAACATTGGTTTTATTATATTTTCACGAAGAGCAAGGTCTTTCTTATTTTGTTCATAAAATTGCTCAATTTCTTGTAATGAAATATTTGTGTCGAGTTTTTGAGCAATGATGTTTTGCTCAAACTTATTCATCAGAATCACCCTTCGGTATTCTTCTAATTGCAGAGACACATCTTTTTGTTTTTCAGAAAGCGTTAATTCAGCTTTCTCGAAAGAAACTTGTTTTTTAATCCATTTATAAATAAAATTTTTCAAAAAGGCAAGACTATCTTTATGAGAAAGATTTTTGGGAATGATCTCTTTAATATCATCGAAATAAAGTACATTATTTCCAGCTTTAGCTAACGGTGTTCCTTGCATTTCTTCTTCAGTTTTTTTGAAACACGAAGAGGTCACAATCATGAACCCAAGAATAGAAAAAATAAAAAATTTGTGTAAAAAAAATTTCATTACTAAATCAGAATAGTAAACTGTTATAAAAAAAATAAAAAGTATTTAAGGGAAAATAAAATAATTAATATTCAGTGCTTCGCAGCCCCATTTTAGAAAATTAAAATCCAATTAATGAGGTAACACTTCTTTAAGCATAATTCAAAATATTTAATAAT
>JAVHQG010000163.1:0-3773 GCA_036171035.1 Bacteroidales bacterium | reverse complement strand
TCGAAAGCCTCATTCTTGACATTTTCTTATCTGACACTGAGTTTTCTTACAAGAATTATTTAGTGTTTAAAATCATTTCTATCAATTCAGATGAAATAAAATTGTATATTTGAGATTGGTATTAAAATGATTTTTCAATGAAAAATTTATACAACCAACTCAAAAAAAAAGGGTTGACACCTGAACAGGACTTGCTGATTCAACGAGAGATTGATAAAAAGGAGCAACACCCAACTCTACCAAAATCAGATGCAGATTTTATTGAGATAGCACGATTTTATAGCAAAACTGACCTTGAAGTTATACAAAACATTAAAACACCAACAGCACCTGAAATCGTTTCGCTACAATCTCTTGACAATTTATTAACACGAGACAAACAGCGCGAAGAAGATGGCTTCCCAAGAAGGATTCGTATCGGGAAATACATTAAACCCGGCAAAGATAATAAAGAAAAAATTGTTGTTGTGCCAACCACATCTGAACCCAAATTTTATCATGACGATTCCATCACTGAAGAAGAGCAAACAGGTGGCTCAGGCGATGGCGAAGAAGGCGAAGTGATTGGCGAACAACAAGCAGAACCTGAAGAAGGCGAAGGTGAAGGACAGGGTGCAGGACAAGGTCAAAGCGCAAACCACGAAGTTGGTGCCGATGCCTTTGATCTAGGGAAAATACTCACAGAAAAGTTTAAACTACCTAACTTAAAAGTGAAAGGCAAAAAAGTATCTACTACAAAATTCAGATATGAACTAACCGACAAGAACAGACGATTTGGACAAGTATTAGACAAAAAAGCTACACTAAAGAAAATTGTTGAGACAAACATCCTCCTTGGAAATATTTCTGAACAAAAAGGTTTTGATCCTGAAAAATTGATTATCAACCCAAATGACCAAGTGTTTAGAATTCTTTCTAAAGAAAAAGACTATGAAGCACAATGTGTCGTGTTTTTTATCCGCGATTACTCCGGATCCATGCAAGGAAAGCCAACAGAAGCAATTGTTTCTCAGCATCTTATGATTTACAGTTGGTTGATGTATCAATACAAAAGCAATGTAATGGCGAGATTTATTTTACATGACACCGAATCAAAAGAAGTCCCTGATTTTTACACTTATTATAAATCGCAAGTTGCAGGTGGTACAAATATTTTCCCGGCTTATGAACTAGTAAACACAATTGTAGCTAACGAAAAACTTTCTCAAAACAATAACATTTACGTATTCCACGGAACTGATGGCGACGACTGGGAAGACAATGGTTCCAAAGCTGTAGAAGCCCTCAGTTTAATGTTAGCATATGCAAGTCGCGTGGGGATTACCATTGCAAAAAATGCATGGACTTCCGACGATTCAGAAACAGTTGTGGAAAAATATATTGACAAATCAAACATATTAAAAGAAAAACCTCAACTCATCCGACTTGATTCATTCAGTGCTGAAGAAGCAAATGAAACCAGACTGATTGATGGAATAAAAAAATTGGTTAGTGAAAAATAAAAACTTGACCCCTTAAACGGAGTTTTTACTATACTAAGCGTTGCATTAAACCCATTGAAATGTGGATATGCTCACGGGCACAGTTTAAAGTTTATTAAATAGTATTTTAACTTATAGTGTTTATGAAAAAGCATTTACTGATTTTATTTCTGTTTGCTTTCTTTTTTTCAAATGCGGAAGCACAAAATTACATTAAAGAATATTCAACCGGAAAAACTCTCTATCAGTGGGATGGAAAATATCTGAAGGATTACAGCACCGGACGCACACTTTTGGAACAGTCCGATAAATACATAAAAGACTATTCAACCGGAAGAACACTGTATGAATTTGACGGGAAATACTTTAAAGATTATAGCACTGGTCGTACATTAAATGATTTAAACGATAGCTATATAAAGGATTATTCAACAGGTCGTACTTTATATCAAATTGACGAAACATATATAAAAGATTACAGCACGGGCAGAACTATTTATCAAACATCAGGTACAATTCCTGTAGTAATTATTATTACGGTTTTTAATAAATATTAAATGTTAAAAATAATAGCCACAAAAGTAATATTCCGACACGTCTGAACACATGGAGTCACAAAGTAATTATTAGTGATTCTTTGACAATGTCTTAGTGGCAGAAAGTCATAAATTCAAAATTTCCAAATGGAACTAATCAGTCAACATGCAAAAAAAATCATGGAAGAATGCAAAGTGCGTGCACGCGATGCAGGGCTTACATTCGGAGATGAAACGCTTGAATATATCGTTACAAATCGAGATATGCTTGAGCTCTCACCCAAAGTAATGATTCCCACACTTTACGACTACTGGGTTCATGATGTGGAAGTTCTTCGTGAAATTGGGAAATATAAACTCTTCCCAAACAATCCTTATGAAACCGTAATTAACTCTCGTCCAGCTATTTCATATTACAATGATAACAACCCCGACTGGATGAATATCATGATTTTTTATCATGTTTTGGGGCATATTGATTTCTTCCAAAATAATATTCTTTTTGAACATACCTGGAACGATGATTTTGTGGGACAAGCACTGGCCGACAAACGGCTTATTGAAAATCTCCGCAGCGAGCATGGTAGATGGCTCGACTACGCCATTGAATTTAGTCGTGCTATAGATAATTTAGCCGGTTATTTTGATACACTTCCAAAAAATAATTTTCCAAAAGATATGGAAATATCACAAAAACTATCATTCTATTTTTACACCTTTCTACAAGAAATAAAGAAAATTCCTGAACACGAATTGTTCAAAGAAATTGAACGCTATAACCAATTAAATGAAGCGAACTCCGACATTGCAGAATCAGTTTTTTTCGCTGAAATAAAATCTAAATTCCCGGAATTTCAGGCAATATTTAAAAAGAATATGCTTATGGAACCAAAGAAAAAAACTGACTTGATGGAATATATCAGAGACCAGTCGCCTTTTCTCAATAAAGAAGAAAATTTGTGGATAAAATCTGTAATGAATATTGTCCGCAATACCGCTCTTTACTTTGGACCACAGATGCGCACAAAAATTATTAACGAAGGCTGGGCAAGCTATTGGCATGACGAGCTTTTCAGAAAAGACAACCGAATCAAGGGACATGAAGTGGGGTATGCAAAACTTAATGCAGGTGTAACATCAATCAGCAGAATTGGTCTAAACCCTTATGCTATTGGGCTTCGTTTAATTCAACACATCGAACAACTTGCCAACAAAGGGAAAATGCAATATAATTTTCAAAATCTCGAAATTGCTAGTGAACGAGAGGCTTTCAATAATAACGACAACAAAGGAAAAGAAACAATTTTTAAACTTCGGAAACAATTTTCAGATTTTACGTTGATTAACACCTTTGTAAGTCAAGATTTTTGCGATGACCATAACCTGTTTGTTGTGGGGCAAAGGAACAATCCGGAACGAGGGACAACCCAATATTATGTGAAAAGCAGAAAAGCAGAAGATTATAAACAAATGCTGATTTCATCACTCATTCACCCAGTACAAATCTCTGTAAATGAAGCAAAAACCTCTGATAATAATCTTTATCTGACACATCTTTTTGAAGGGAAACAATTGTATGCACAATATATTCCCGGAACTTTAATTGCCATTGAATATTTATGGGGCGGTCAAGTGCAATTAGAAACCACAGAAATATTCAAAAAACAATCAGGAATAGACGGCTCTGAAGAATTTGAAAACAGAAAAATTGTACTAACAATAAAAGATAAAAAAATAGTAAAATCATATATTTAGT